>JAJZHL010000157.1 GCA_021804505.1 Pseudomonadota bacterium
TGCCCTGACTTTACTTTCCCTTTTAATATATCCGCAAAATTTTTTGGTTTTATTCTAGGGTCGGTATTACTAAATCTTGTCTTGTAGTGCTTTGAAGGCTGATATGGGGCTGTCATAATCTTAAACTATCTTCCTTGAGCTTTTCTTATTATACAGCTTACATTGTTGTTTTCTTCTTCGGCTATATCTAAAGCGGTTTTATACTGGTCATCAACAGCATTAATATTAATACCGCGCATAATAAGGAATTTTGCCATATAATAATTACCTGACTCTGCTGCTTCATGGAGTAGGGTATAATTATCCTCTCCTCTCTTTTGCAATATTTGATAATTATTCACAAAGGTTCTCAATATAAATAAATTATTTGCTTTTACAGATTCAAATGCTGTCTGCATAAGATGATCGGGTACTATCGGTCTAATTGTTTTAAGGTCATAACTATTAATAAAATTGTCTATTAGTTGCCTTTGTCTAGTTCTATTTTCTTTATCAAATAGTTGTTTAAATACTTTAAAAAATGCGTACATATCCATTTGTTCTAGCCGTGCCTCCTCTGTTAGCACGCCAAGCACAACGTCATCATTTGGTAGCAGTAGCACTTGAGTTTCATCTTTGATAAATTTTATGGCTTCTTGAGAGAGAATAACAGGAGTGGTATTTACTGCATTTTCTTTCTTAGTAGTACTAAGATCCTTTTTATTATTTGGTAGGTTAATATTTTTTTGTGATTTATTAGGTTTTTCTTTTTGAACATCTTGTTTCGTATCTATTTTTTTAGGAGGTAGATCCTTGCCCACATTTTCAATTGGCCTTTGATCTTGGACAAATACAGGTACAGGTATTGGTGTTGAAGTAGTAGGTTTGGCCTGCTCTTCTCCAGTATAAGACTTTTGTTTACTGTTTGTAGTTTGTGGTAATATAGCATCTATAGGCGCCTTTATTTCAGGGATACCTGTATTCATTGGTGGGGTATTTTTAGAGGGAGTAGAGCTTATAATAGGCTTATCAGTAGTTGATGATGCTGGTTCTATATTTTGCTGAACTGGTGTATTTAAAGTAGGATTTGCCATTTTATCATCCGCTACCGGTTCTGTATTATTAACAGGTTTATTTTGAGGTAACGGAGAGTTATTAGTAGTTGGGGACGTTACTGCAGGCGATGGCGCTGGTAATGATGGTAACTCCTTAGCTGGCTCAGTAATAATTGGTTTACTAATAGGCTCTGAATCTTGTATAGGAAGTTTCTGTTGCTTGTTCGGTAAATTTACTGTTGGAGTTGGAACTTCTATATCAGGTTTTTTAGCTGGGTTCTCATTTTCTAAAGCTGGTAATTTATTATTACCAAAATCAATAAATGAATCTGCTTGCGTTGAAGAAGTACCCTGCGGAGAAAGATTCTCGGTTTCTGGGTCTTTAGAATCCATAAACTGATTTATTCCTTTTAATAAAGTGTCAGTATCATCAGTTTCTGGTGCAGCTTGCTTACTTTGCTCTTCATCTGCCGTAGTTGCATTAGGTAGTGGTGGAGGTAGAGCAGGTGGTGACGAATAAACATGATGAAAGGGTAATAGCATACTGAATAAAGTTACAGTGAGTGTAGCATTAAAACGTGTAGCTTTAAGGAAAGATTTAATTTTAGTGGGTGAGAGCAGGAATTTAGCACTTAGAACGGCTACCCTTTTGCTATTTAAGCCTACACAAAGATGCATTATAATTCCTATATATTTATTAGATTAGTTTCAATCATGTATTTTCAATTTTTGAATTTCATTTTCTACCAATTGTTTCACTAGTGCAGGTAAATTTGCTTCTAGCCATTTGCTGATTTCAGGGCGTAGCATTTGAATTACTATATCTTCTAACGTTTTACTTTTATTATTTGCTTGCATTTCCTGAGCAGTTTTAGAGAAATGTTTGAGAATTTCACTAGTTTTTAGCACTGTATCGTCAGATAATATCGGCGCTTCAGGCTCTTTTTTAAGCCTATTATCCTTTCTATGCAACCCCGTATTATACTGTTGGCTCACATGGTCATCAACTGCATTGGTCAGTTCTAGTACGTCATCTTCATCAGTTTGTTGTTGCAGTATATTGTCACGATTGTCGATGACCCCTTTGATTGATTTTAATATTTCCTCAATGGACATATCTTGATGATTTTTTACATCTTTTGCCATATTAGAAACCTATAAATAGTTTCTTTTTTAAGGTTTTAAACTCTTCTTCTGGCGTAAAGTATTTAACTGATAACCTCAAGCTTTTCGCTGTTAATTCGCCCACTAAAGCTTTCATCTGATAAGCAGATAATACAGATTCTTTATGTGCATCAACCTTGGATATTTTTGCATCGTTCAATTTATCTTCCGCCATCAGTACATCCAGGATTGTTTTGGAACCTACTATTTCCTCTTGTACAGTACCATCGTAAGATACCTGCGCTGCTTCAACACCTTGGGCAGTGGCAATAACTTTAGATTTTGCTGCTTCATAATTTTCCCAAGCTCCAATAGATTGTGCTCGGACTTGTTTAGTATTATTATCAAGTTGTATTACAGCGAGCCTAGTTTGATTTTTAGTTTTTCTAATTTTCGAATACTCAGCTCCTCCTTGAGCGTAAATAGGGACATTAACCGATATTATGGAGGTGGTACTTTTGTCATTTATTTGCTGGGTTACAATATTTTGTGGATTATAAAAAGTTTTACCTTGTTGAAGTTTAATACTTACGTTAGGCAATAAGGCTGATTTTGCAACCATTTCAGTAGCTTTACTTTTGCTAACACTATGTCTTGCATAATCAATATTGGGATTTACCAGAATAGCTCTATGCGTCAGGCTCTCTAGAGTACTTGGCAAATTACCAGGCATGGTTGGCAGCGCAATATTATTTGCTTCTATACCAAAGGCCTTTGCAAACGCGGCTTTCATAGCTTGATAATTAGCATACTGTGTTAATTTGTTTGTTTCTGCTGCCGCAAGATTTGCTTTGGCAGTTGCAAGGTCAATGGTAGTAGATTCTCCTAATTTTAGTTTTTCCTCAGTAGTATCTAAATTTTGTTGAGAGCTTTTTACTCTTGCCTCAGAAATTTCATATTTTTCCTTTGCCGCATAAC
>JAJZHL010000158.1 GCA_021804505.1 Pseudomonadota bacterium
AGGCCTTCATCACTCACTCGGTATTGCTGGATCAGGCTTTCGCCCATTGTCCAATATTCCCCACTGCTGCCTCCCGTAGGAGTCTGGGCCGTGTCTCAGTCCCAGTGTGGCTGATCATCCTCTCAGACCAGCTACAGATCGTTGGCTTGGTAGGCCATTACCCCACCAACTACCTAATCTGACGCGGGCTCATCCATCAGCGATAAATCTTTCCTCCGAAGAGAATATACGGTATTAGCATTTATTTCTAAATGTTATTCCGTACTGATGGGCAGATTCCCACGTGTTACTCACCCGTTTGCTACTAACTATTTAGAGCAAGCCCCAAATAGTCCGTTCAACTTGCATGTGTTAAGCATACCGATAGCGTTCGTTCTGAGCCAGGATCAAACTCTCAAGTTTGATTCTGTCTACTTTTTATTCAAAAAATTGACAGGTTTAAGTTATCACTTAAAGTGATAAGTACATTTTGCTGTCACTACCTATATCTGATTATTTACTTTTCAAAACAGCTACGTTTCAGACCAAGCTCGGTCTGTTCGTAGGAGTAGTTATATGCAAAATAATTCCCAGTGTCAATAGCTATTTTGAAGTTTTTTAATTTTTATAGAGGTTTATAAAATTAGTTCCAGAATAGAAGGTAGATCATTCTTGTGCAGGGGAGTTTAGTTATTGGTTTTATCTCAATTTGTCATGGCGAGCAAATTTCAATTGCGTGGCGATCCAGAACATTGGACCTACCTTAGCCACTTCGTGGTTGGGGATGAAATAAATAGATACAAGTATAACGCAGACCAATAACAACAAAAAAAGCCAAGGCTTGATACCTTGGCTTAAGTAGTAGTAGTTAGGATAAGTATTATTTCTTCGCTTCTTCAGCAGTTGAGGTTGCTGATTCTTCCCCCTCAGCTTTAGTGCCACCTCTACGGCCAATTATAGTAGCAATAACTATATCTTCTTTGCTCGCGAGTGTGCACCCTTCAGGGAGTTTAATATTTTTAGTATTGAGAGACTGAGCGATCTGCATGTTTGTAACATCAATATTTATATGCTTAGGTATATTATTGACATCACATACAAGTGTTAAAGTCCTTTTTATGATATTAAAAAACCCACCTCTTTTTACTCCAAGAGCTCTTTCTTTACCTTCATAAACTATTGGCACTTGCATTTTTTGAGTTTTTTTATCTAAATACACAAAATCTACGTGCCTTACTATATCGGTAATAGGGTGAAGCTCAACAGCTTTTGGTAAAACTTTATGAGTTTTTGCTCCTACCTTAATATTGATAACTGTAGATATAAAGCCAGATTTTCTGTAATGCTTTGTTATTTCTTTCTCTTCTACAGATATTGCAAGTGCTTCTTGGTCCTTTCCGTACACTATAGCGGGTACTTTTCCTCTACGGCGCAATTCCCGTGCGGCACCTGTTCCAAATTCTTGACGTATTTCTGCTGAAAGTTCTAACGCTTCACTCATCTATCTTCCTCTAAAGAGCTTAAAAGCTGGAATGATAGAGTTAAATAGTAAAAAATTCAAGTCCTAATTAGTGTTAATTACAATTTTCTATCTGTTCTAGTAAATTAGTTGCTTCTTTTATGATGTCCATTTTGCCTAATGCTTTGGTGAATATTAGCTTATTATCAGGCCTAATTTTGGTCTGGTTAGGATATTTTATAATAAAGTTATGGACCATATCAGATACATCTGCTTCTTTACAGAACTTTAAAACAAAGCCATGAGTACCAGAATCCAAATTTTCAATATTTAGTTTACTACATTTATGTTTTATTTTTACTATATTAAGAAGATTATCAAATTCTGACGGGATTGGGCCAAATCTATCTAGCATCTCATCTTTAAAATTCTCTACTTCAGCTTCATCTAGCAGTTCTCCAACCCTTCTATATAAATTAAGTTTTAAAGAAGAATCAGCAATATATTGATCAGAAATAAACACCGGTAAACCAAGATTAATAACAGGAACAAAATGTTTTGGCTGATGATTAACATCGTTTTTCAAGTTTGCTATTTCTTCATCCAGCATTTCTTGATATAACTCCACACCTACTTCTCTAATTTGACCAGACTGCTCTTCGCCTACTAAATTACCGAACCCTCGTAAATCCATATCATGGCTGGCTATTGTAAAACCTGATCCAAGAGCGCAGCTATTTTGAATTATTTCTAAGCGTTTTATAGCATGCTCAGTAGTTTTTTTGTGATTTGCTAATGTTAGGTAGGCATAACCTCTAACTTTACTCCGACCAATCCGGCCTCTTAATTGATATAGTTGACTAAGCCCAAATGTATCAGATTTGTGAATAATCATCGTATTTGCCTCAGCTATATCTATGCCAGACTCGATTATTGTGGTGGAAACAAGTATATCAAACTCGCCATTATAGAATTCTCCCATAACTGCGTCTACTTTAGACGGTAGCATTTGACCATGTGCTACTTTATACTTTAATTCTGGCACCATTAATTGTAGATATTTTTCTATATCCGGAATGTCTTGTATTCTTGGTACCACGTAAAAACTCCTTCCACCTCTGAAACGCTCTCTAAGTAATGCTTCTCTAATGATTGTTTCATCAAACGGCATCACTGTTGTTCGAACCTCTAGCCTATCTATTGGTGGCGTTGAGATAATGGATAAGTCCTTAAGTCCAACCATTGACATTTGCAAAGTGCGAGGAATTGGCGTAGCAGATAAGGATAAGACATGCATGGTAGCTCTAAGGCTCTTTAGGCGTTCTTTCTGGTCTACGCCAAAATGCTGCTCTTCATCTATTATTAATAGCTTTAGATTATTAAATTCTATATTTTTATTTAATAAGGCATGGGTCCCTATTATTATATTAGCAGTACCATTTTTAATTTGTTCTTTTATTATTTTAGCTTCGTTATTGGTAACTAGGCTTGATAGCTGTACAATGTTTAATCCGAAATCTTTGAACCGCTTGAGGAATCTTAAGTAATGTTGTTTGCATAGTATAGTAGTAGGCACCACTATAGCTACCTGTGCAGGTTTTTCATAAGTTGATTTAGCGATCATAAAAGCAGCCCTAATCGCCACTTCAGTCTTACCAAATCCTACATCTCCACAAAT
>JAJZHL010000159.1 GCA_021804505.1 Pseudomonadota bacterium
GTTTCGGAGGTTCAGCTCTCACTGATGATGCAATAGATGTGCCAAAATATAGCGATCATACTGAATTACAAGATGATATACCTATAACATATGTGCCCGCACGTAATACAATATTTTTAAGTTATGCCCTTGGCTTTGCTGAAATCGTAGGTGCCTTGGATATTTTTTTAGGTGTTCATACAACTGATTATGCTAATTATCCAGATTGCAGGCCTGAATATATTAAGAGCTTTGAAAAACTTGCGAATTTAGCTACCGCTGCAGGTGTAGAGGGTAATAAAATTACTATTCATGCGCCACTAATTAATATGACTAAAGGAAAGATTGTTAAAACAGGCTTAGAGCTGGGGGTAGATTATTCTAAGACCATTTCGTGTTATGACCCATCCGTTGAAGGTTTGTCTTGTAGAACATGTCATGCATGTTTAATACGGTTGAAAGCGTTTAAAGAGAATGGGGTACAGGATCCAGCTGAGTATAAGTAATAATTTATGTCTATCCAATATTTGTATGATCAATTTCCTGTACTTGATCTAGGCGATATAGTTTTAAGAGAATTAACTACGGAAGATGCTGAAGAGTATTTGGGCTATATGGATAAACCTGAGATGCATGGGTTTCTTACCGATAGTAATCTACCTCAAAATATAGATGAAGCTCAACAAGAGCTGCGTTATTGGTCTAGTTTGTTTCGCAGTAAAAGAGGATTTTACTGGGGCATTGCCCTGAAAGATAATGATCAGCTTATAGGTACAGCTGGGTTTAATTCAATATCTATGGTGCATCGCAAGGCAGAGATAAGTTACGATTTAGATTATGCATTTTGGGGCAAAGGAGTAATGCTAAAGTCTATTAAGGCAATATTGCGCTATATTGAGCCTGCTGGAATTATTCGAATTCAAGCAACAGTAATCCATGATAATATTCGATCTATCAAACTGTTAGAGCGTTGTGGATTTACATGCGAGGGGCTTATGAAGAAATACGAAATTGTCCAAGGTGAGCATCGTGATTATTACATGTATGCGAAGGTGGGGTAGTAAAAGTATTTTACAGCTTGTTTTTTAGTTCAGCTACCTTGTTGGACTGGATACCCTGTAACTTTTGATACCAATTCCAGATCGAGATTTGCCTTCAGCATATTAACAGCAACCGTTTCTATACCTTTTTCCATCCCTTGAGCTATGTATACATCTGCGATTGTAGGCATAAGTTTTTCTCCATCCTCTTTCGATAAATTATCAGTAATTATTTTTGTTAGTTGCTCTTTTTTATGGTCTTCAACTCTAGCATCAGTATAATATAAGAATGTCCTGATGTAAATGTAATCATTGGCTTTGTCTATCAATATCCCTTCCTTAAATGACTCTAAAAATTGTTCCCATAATTTTAGCATATCCCTTTGATGTATATGCTTTAAAAAATATTCTAACATCCCAAGATGCTGTTTTTGCTTAATCTCATCATCTGTCATTTTTTGTAGATCTACTAGCCTATAATCTTCTGGCATCAACTGCTTAGCTTGAGCTTGGTTACTAAATAACTCCCACAAGCTTTGTGGTGCGTTATACTTCTCCTTACCGTGATATAAGACTATAGGTGCTACTAATGGTAATTTATTTTTTCCTTTTCTATGTCTTTCGATAAGCAGAAGCATGTATTTCCATAGCCTGAAGGCTATCCAATAATCAGGCCTAGATTGAGTTTTAATTAGGATATAAACAAAAGCCTGGTTATTATCTCTGCACTTGACCGAATAGACCAGGTCACTATATTTTTTACATAAAGATTCTTCAATATAAGATTCTTTCTCTATTTTAATAGTTGATAGATCAACTAGCGCTTTAAAGTCAGCTGATAAGTAATAATATAAGAATTCCTTAGCTGGAAGATCAATAGCCAGTACAGTTTTAGCTAATTCATCATGTTTTAACCTCTCAGCCATTAGTTAATGTTACCTTAAATTGTATTTAATAAATATTAAGCAACTTATACGCTATCTGATAGATCTTTACAAGGCCAATTGCTTGCTCGAAGTATTTTGAAAACTAGGTTGAATAAAAACAGTATTAATCATATTTACTGATTCCATGTTTTGTTTTGTTCCATTTAAATGGTGAGGTAAGGAGCTCTAGAATCGATTGATAGCTTGCTATGGTATGGAGTATGAAGTACAGGGGCCATAGAACTAGAGAGAGGAAATCTAATGTTGTAAGTTTCCGCTTTTTTATTAATATGGTAAGGCCATAGCCATAGAGATATGAGGTAGCAAAGAAGGCGTTAGCAAGCCATATATAATCAATTATCTTCATAGTATTGACTTTGATAGTCAGCATAATAAATGGTAGGCCTAAAAAGCCATAAGGAGAAAAGCCAACAAGTATAGCTATGGCAATTATTTGGTAAAATTTAAATTTGCTAGATTTATTGTTCTGCGCTAGAAATACCAAAAATGTTTGGATAAAGCCTTTGATCCAACGCGCTCTTTGACTAAGCCAATTTATTAGATCTATTGGTGCTTCTTCCATAGTATATGAATCTATCATATATACCTTATAACCAAATGAATATAACCTGATGCCGAGTTCAGCATCTTCTGTGACATTGTAAGCATCCCAAAAACCTACCTTATGCAGAATCTCATATTTTAAGTGATTGCTTGTTCCTCCCAGTGGAACGGGCAGATTGAATAGGCTTAAGCCCTTTAAGATATGATCAAACCATAAAGAATATTCTAGGCTGAAGAACCTAGTAATTAAATTTTCATTTGCGTTATAGAAGTTTAGTTTTGCCTGCAGGCAAGCATATTCATCAGGTAAATTCTCGAATAGATATACTGATTTTAAAAGTTGATCACAATCAGGCTTATCTTCGGCATCATATATTACTATATATTTTCCCCTGCAATATTGTATGGCATAATTGAGGGCTTTAGGTTTGGTTCTGAGGTGATCGGTAGGAACTTGCACTATATGTACATAAGTAGGTAAAAGAAGAGAAGTAATTGTTTGTACCATTGAATAATCATCTTGCTCAATGATGATTTTGACATCTAACCTCTCTTTCGGGTAAATGAGGTTGTTAATATTATGTAATATTGATCTAAATTTTT
>JAJZHL010000160.1 GCA_021804505.1 Pseudomonadota bacterium
GCTGAACAAAAGCGGCAAGATATACACCTGCATCCCCTATTAATATAATAATGCTCTTTCTATGTAATAGTGAGGAAACGAATCTATTAAATATACCTAATAAAGTCTTAGTACTTGATAATTTTAGTAGGTCAACCATATATCTAGCATTATATTATTAAAGATAGGCATACGGTTTTTACTATACTGCTTAAGTTCTTTTGGATATAACAAGCTTTTGTATAAAATAAACATATTGTTAGGACAAATTATTAATGAATAAACTTACCACCGAAGTAATTAGAAGTAAATTTATAAGTTACTTTATTGCAAATAATCATTTTCATGTACCAGCAAGTTCGTTAATTCCACATAACGATCCGAGTTTAATGTTTGTTAATTCTGGCATGGTTCAGTTTAAAAATGTTTTTACTGGTCAAGAAACTCGGGATTATAAAAGAGCCACTACTAGTCAAAAATCTCTACGGGCTGGGGGCAAACATAACGACCTTGAAAATGTTGGATATACAGCTCGGCATCATACATTTTTCGAAATGCTGGGGAATTTTTCGTTTGGTGATTATTTTAAAGAGGAAGCAATCTATTATGCTTGGGATTTATTAACCAAAGAATTTGCTCTTCCAAAAGAGAAACTATACGTAACAGTTTATCATACTGATGATGAAGCGGCTCTATACTGGAAAAAAATTGCTAACCTTCAAGATGATAGGATTATCCGGATTAAAACTCATGATAATTTCTGGTCAATGGGTGACACCGGTCCTTGTGGACCATGCTCTGAAATATTTTATGATCATGGTGAAAAAGTCGCAGGTGGTTTGCCAGGTACAAAGGATGAGGATGGAGATCGCTATATTGAGATTTGGAATATGGTGTTCATGCAATATGAACAGATAGATGCAAATACTAGAACCCCATTACCTCAAAAATCTATTGATACCGGAATGGGTTTAGAGCGTATTAGTGCAGTGTTGCAAAATGTGCATAATAATTATGACACCGACTTGTTTAGAGAAATCATTGATTATACAGAAAATATATTAAGTGTTAAGGCAGAAGGAGAGGCAAAATTCTCTTATAGAGTTATTGCAGACCACTTGCGAGCATGTGCTTTTCTTATAAGTGATGGTGTAATGCCCTCAAATGAAGGCAGAGGATATGTACTTAGACGTATTATGCGCAGAAGTATGAGGCATGCTCATATTCTGGGTAGCAAAGAACCGCTAATGTGTAAGTTATTACCTAAGCTAGTGGACTTAATGGGTGGAGCTTATCCGGAATTGAAGAGGGCTGAGGACTTTACAAGTAGCATCCTAGAGCAAGAAGAAATTAGATTTCAGTCGACTCTAGAGAGAGGACTAAAGTTGCTAGATGACGAAACAAAGCAACTTTCTCAAAATTCAGAATTATCTGGAGAGGTGGCATTTAAATTATACGATACATACGGTTTCCCTCTTGATTTGACAGAAGATATATTAAAAAGCAAAAAAATCTCCGTTGATCATATTGGCTTCGATAATAAGATGCAGGAGCAAAAAGATAGGGCAAGAAAATCTTGGCTGGGTTCCCATGAGTCAAAAATAGACAAAATTTGGTTTGATATAAAGGAAAAACATGGCAGTACAGAATTTTTGGGATATACCCTTAACGAAGCAGAAGGTAAGGTTCTTGCCATCATTAAAAATAATAATTTAGTTGATAACATAGACACCCTAGGAGAAAAATTTATTTTAATTAGTAATCAGACTCCTTTTTATGGTGAGTCTGGTGGGCAAATGGGTGATATTGTCCTGATAAAATCTGCAAGTAGCAAGATTCAAGTGGTCGATACCACGAAATATCTGGGTTCTATAATTGCTCATGTTTGTATTTTAAGTGGAGGTATGGGCATAAAAGTAGGGGATACTCTTGATTTTATTATCGATACTACATATAGAGAGAATTTGAAAATTCACCACTCTGCTACTCATATACTGCATGCGGTACTACATAAAGTACTAGGAAAACATGTCACACAGAAAGGGTCTTTGGTAGCACATGATCGTTTGCGCTTTGATATTAGTCATCAGCGCGCTTTGACAAAAGAAGAGATTCAAACAATTGAAGATGAAGTAAATCTAGTCATCAGAAATAATTTTAAAGTAGTCACGAAACTTATGTCTACTGACGAAGCGATTAAAGCAGGAGCTATGGCGTTATTTGGTGAGAAATACGATTCAGAGGTGAGGGTAGTAGCTATGGGGTGCGATAGTAGCGCGCCATATTCGTTAGAGCTATGTGGAGGCACTCATGTATCTAGAACGGGTGACATCGGGATATTTAAAATTATTAGCGAAAATGCTATTGCTGCTGGTGTACGCAGAATTGAAGCTGTTTGTGGAGAATTTGTATTTAAATTGATTAGGCAAACTGAAGATGTTCTAGATAACGTATCTGCGGCGCTAAAGACCAATCCAAACGAGTTGGTTGATAAAGTAAATTATTTAATTACAGAAAGAAAGGCATTGGAAAATGATTTATTGAATGCCAGGTTATCTATGCTTGATTTAAGCGTTGAACAAATAGGCAAAGTAGCCTTAAATATCTCAAATGTTAAACTTATCTATAAGAGTATAGAAAATTTTGATCCCAAGATATTACGTTTATCAGCGGAGCAAATATCTAAAAAAGTAGATAATCTTGTTGTTGTATATGTGAGCAATATTGCTAATAAGCTGTCAATTACTGTAGGAGTTAGCAAAAATGTTAGTGGCAAAATACATGCTGGGGAACTTGCAAAGGAAATTTCAATATTTTTAGGTGGTACAGGAGGTGGAGGTCAGCCTTCTATAGCGCAGGCTGGAGGTATAGATATTGGGAAGTTAAATCAACTACCAGATATGCTAAAAGAGATGCTGTTAAAGCATTAAAAAGGAAAATTAATGATATTTTTACCACATATGATAAACTGGAGTATGCTTAGATAACTATTTTGGCTTTTCAAGCAGTGATATCATAGTGTATAATGCTTGAATGTGACGTCTGACGAGATAATTTTTCGTTAAACTAAATGTAAGCTAATATAATTATTAATAATTTTAAGGAGTTTGTTATGTTGTGGAAAAAAAC
>JAJZHL010000161.1 GCA_021804505.1 Pseudomonadota bacterium
ATACCTTGGATCTCTTTATCAAAACTTCGGGTAGCTATTAACCCCAACACATAGGGTATTTTTACAGCGTAATTAGTTACTCTTGCTTCTTGGTTAGGGATCCCGAAAAGAGTAAAGCTGGCAGGAGCTTTCTCAACTTCCCACATAGCCTCAATAGCTGCCATTTTCATACGTTGGTTTTCTGTCATTTCATATCCGGATTCGTCTCCTAAGACGATTACAGAGAGAGTTCCCATTAGTCCAAATGCAGCGGCAACGGCAAAACTACGCTTCATCACTTCCAAATGTTGCTTTTTTAATAAAAAATAACTAGAAATAGCAAGCATAAACATAGAACCACAGACATAACCAGCGCTAAGAGTATGTACAAATTTTGCCTGTGCTACAGGATTAAAAAATACTTCATAAAAATTAGTCAATTCCATTCTCATGGTATCGATATTAAACTCTGCTCCTACAGGATTTTGCATCCATGCATTAGCAATCAAAATCCACAATCCAGAAAGATTGGTTCCTAGAGCAAGTAAAAAAGTGCATACAAGATGCTGCAAACTAGTTAAACGATTCCATCCAAAAAAGAACAAACCAATAAAAGTACTCTCTAAAAAAAATGCCATTAAGCCTTCAATAGCAAGAGGAAGGCCAAAAATATCTCCCACATAATGGCTATAATAAGCCCAATTTGTACCAAATTGAAACTCCATAGTTATACCAGTTGCCACCCCCATGGCAAAGTTAATACCAAAAAGTTTGCCCCAAAATTTAGTAGCAATTTTCCATATTTCATTCTTAGTCATTACGTAGGTTGCTTCTAATATGAATAGCAACCAACATAGCCCTAAAGTCAAAGGGACAAACAAGAAATGATAAAGCGCAGTTAGGGCGAATTGCAGCCTAGAAAGACTCACAAGATCTAATGATTCCATATTAAACATTAATTATTTATCTATTAGATGTTGGACAGTGGCGGTCTGTTTATCTTGAATTTTATGGCCCTGTATGAAAAAATACCAAATTGTTGTCAGCATTATTAGCTTAAAAAGTACAATCAAAAAGATTTCCTTTTTTAGACCCAATTTTTCCTTTTTAATAACCATAATCAGCAAGTCACTTTGTATTTTATAGTGCGAATTTGGCTCAACTTCTTTATAAGTTTAGACAAGTTACCAGATATTATAGCATACCATTTATAATCTTAGACCATTCTATTATACCTTAACAGGCATAATGACAAAAATATCTTTAGGACTATTTTTTATTTTGATTAAGACAGGAGAAACTGAATCATGAAAATAAAGTTCTATTTGATTGTTTTTTATCGCATTGAGAACATCTAGAAGATATTTAGGATTAAACCCTATAGCAATATTGTCCCCATTAAATTCACATAAATTATTCTCTTCTTTGGAGCAAATTATTTTTTCTTTGCCGCTTCCTCTAGCCTCCCCTGACGCAGTAATTTCAATTAAAGCGGGGGTAAGTAGCATTTTGATTGCCCGAAATTTGTCAACCGTTATTGTTGCAATACGTTCTACCACATCAGCTAGAACCTTAGAGTTAATAATAAGTTTATTCTTGTTTTCTACTGGTATAAAGGCGCTATAGTCTGGGAAGGTGCCATCAATAAGCTTGGAAATCAACACGATATTGTTGCAAGTAAATTTAATCTTGTTGACGCTAAGATAAATTTCTAAATCTAATTGAATATTCTTCGGATCCTTTATTATCTTAACAATCTCATCAACAGTTTTCCGTGGCAAGATGACACCAAATTCTTTAGCGTTATCAATAGCTACCGAAGCTACAGAGAGCCTGTGGCCATCTGTGCTAGCAGCATAAAGCTCTCCGCCTTTCACATGTAAATAAATACCATTAAGATTATACCTTGTCTCCTCTAAAGAGACTGAAAATTGGGTGTAATCAATGATCCTAACAAAATTTTGACAAGAAACTTTGAAAATAGATTCAGTCTCCAGCTCTTCCATTACTGGGAATTGGCTAGAGGGCAGTGTTAGCAAATTAAAATGACAATTCTTAGCTATTACCTCAAGCTGTTTGGCCTCATCTGCTGCCACACATAGCTTAATTTCTTGGTCAGGAATCCTCTTAACAATATCAGTTAAGGTCTGCGTAGAAACCGTAATCTCTCCCTCTTTAATTACCTGTGCCCCTATATTCTGACTTAAATACAAATCCATATCAGTAGCAGTTATTAGCACAGAATTATCTTTTGCTGTTAACTTAATATTGCTTAACTCCGGTATAATATTACGTTTTTCTACTACCGAGTTAGCAAATGTTAATGCATGGGCTAGCGCTTTTGTTTCAATTATTGTTTCTAACATATTGTTTTTCATGAGTAAACTCTATTGCTATTAAGATAATTTTATTTATGCTAATTTTGTAATATTCGAGTTAAAATATTTACCTCGTCCCTAAATTCAATGTTGCTCTCACACAACTCTTCCACTTTTTTTATTGCATGCATTACAGTGGTATGGTCTTTCTTACCAAACTTTTTACCAATATCCACGAGGCTTTTAGGAGTTAAAACTTTGGCTAAATACATAGCAACTTGCCTTGGCCGAGCAATAGAACGAAGACGTCTAGGAGAAGACATATCAGAAACTTTAATATTATAACGTTCCGCAACCTTCTTTTGTATATCCTCAATAGTAATAATTCTTTCGTTCGAGCGCAACAGATCCCGCAATATATCCTGAGTGCTTTCTAAGGTAATTTCTCTTCCAACCAAGGTTGAATGAGCGATTACTTTATTAAGAGCCCCCTCTAACTCTCTGACATTAGAGGTTATTTTGGTTGCTAAGAATTCAACGACGCTTTGGGGAATATTAATACCCATTTGCTCTAGTTTGGATCCAAGGATTCCCAGCCTTAATTCATAAGTAGTACTATGTACATCTGCAACAAGACCCCAACCAAGCCTGGATTTAATCCTATCTTCTATATTATCTAAATCTGATGGAGAGCGATCGCATGAAATAACTATCTGACGGTTATTTCATACACTGATCTCGGATTGGAAAAAAGAGGTTTTGTTTTGGGGAAAAAAAATATTGCTAATATATATT
>JAJZHL010000162.1 GCA_021804505.1 Pseudomonadota bacterium
ATAATTTCAGGATTACAAACATCTGCTTTCCTTATGAGGTCTAGCAAATTCATTACGTGAGATAATAGTCTTTGACAAATTCGCAATTGATCATTATTTTCTCTATCATACTTAAAGTGATGTTTAATCCAAGTTAACGATTTCGTTAAATATTCTGCATGGGTTTTATCTTTTCTCTGTTGTTCCAAAACAACATCACCTAGCACTCTATGTAATGAAATTACATCTTCAGAAAGTTCAATTAAGGAATACTCATTCAATAAAGCCAAGTGTTCATCTAGCTCTATTTGTGTCCCCTTTCCTCCAAATAATATCCTAGGGATTAATTCATAACCGAAACATACTAAAATGTTTAACACTTGACTAGCTTCTGGGTTGGCCCTATTTATATGTTCAATCGTAACATCCCATGTAAAATACACTGGACCGTGATCTTCCAAATGACCTTTTTTCATCATTTCTGCTTTACTTGCATTATAAAATCCTAAATATTCTCTTGGATTTCTTTTTGCAGCGTACATGTAAGCTCCGGCTTGAGCTAATGCCAATGGCAGTCGACCTAATTCATGAACAAGTTTTACAAAATCTTGATGGAACTCTTTTTCGGCAAATCTAGAATTAGATGGATCAGAATATGTTCTTAATAATACTATTGCATCCTTTTGGCTCATTAATTTTATTTTCACTGCATCAGGGCTTTTAGAAGATCTGCTTGAAATAATTACCTGTCCGCCGTGAGTTGGAATATAGCTATTAATGGCTGTCTTTGACTCTGTATTATCGTATACGATTAACCATCCAGGATTTTGTCGAAACCATTGCTTAACAGCCCTTTTTATAGCCTCAAGTGATTTTCCTTCAGTAATTATGTTTACATCTTCACAGAAATTTTTATATTGAAAATTGAGTTCTAATTCTGTTGAAGCATTAAACCAAACTCTTAATTTATATACGTAAGGAGGATAATTAATTACCCGTGTTGCCAAATATGTCTTACCAATACCCCCCGTACCCCAAATAACTGTTACATTAGCTGGGTCATCTTTACCTATTAACTGTAAATTCTCACTTATGCTCTTAATCTGATTCTCTTGACCTACAAACCTATTATTTGCAAGAGGAATCTCCCATGGGTCTAGTTGATGAAACTGTCTCTGAAAACTTCTAAAGCAAACCGCGATATCTCTTGGAATATGCGCTCTAGCCCGTGTAGCTCCCGTCATATTATATTCGGCAACCAGATTCACTAGCCGTTCGTAAATAGCATCCGCAGAATATAGCGGATCATCAACAAGCGCATTCTGAATTTTTGTTATAATATCTGCCTTACTTATACTTTGAGCGCTGTAATCGTGATCAAATGACAAATGATGTAGAACTTTACAGAAATTCCAGATATCTTCATCAGTTACAGTAACGTTTTTCTCCGCTACATAGCTTTTTATAATGTCTCGTATGACTTCAAATTTATTTCGTCTATCTATAGATTCTCTTGTTTTTATATCAAATTCTTCAACCGTAGCGCTTGACCTTTCTGCTTCAAAAAGCGGTCTTATCGTATCAATGGCTACCTGCGTTGGAACTAGCCCTGTAACAATTGCAATAACATCTAATTCTCGATCGAAACTGTCACCTATGTAATCATCCCAAGCTTGTCGTAAAGTTTTTTCGTATTCTTCATCACTGGCAGTAAAAGTAAGCTTATGCTTAATCTGACCTAATAATTTACGCTGTCGACCAGTCATATCTACGATGCATACATCAATATCATCAGTCTCAAAGGTAGGACGTCCTTGAGTTTTAATCCAGGCTATTTCTTTATAAGGCATATCAAGGCCAGGAAATCTTCCGTTAGCTAGCATAATACTAAAAAAGTTAGTTTGTATCCTAAACTGAAATGTGTCCCCTCCCCCACCTGTTCCAAAATGGGAAGTATTTTTAGTCTTTTGTGTATCAGACGTGGTTTTTAACTGTTGTTTCTTGGGAGCCATTTTTAATTTCTATAAAATTTTCCTGAAATTAATGCTAATTTTATAGAAGTTGTTTTTTGAATGCTAGTTATATTTAGGATTGCTTATCGGATTACTAAATAACTGAGTATTGATACATTGAAACTATATTATTTTCAAATTCAATCATTTTTAACTCGCCATACTTGAATCTTAATCTTCCATGATATAAAAACTATGCGAGCTCAGAATGCTTCAAAAATTGTTCAATAACACCTCTTATTGCAATTCCTCTATGTCCGATCATGTTTTTTAATTCATCACTTAATTCGGCCATCACCTGACTATATTCATTAGGCATAAAAATTGGATCGAAAGCAAAACGCTTATCTCCACGCGGCGGGAATGAAATCTTACCAGGGCATTTTCCCTCAAAAGTAATAAATTTCTTCTCATGAGACAAATATAAAGCAGCCGCGCAAAAAAAGTATGCGTTATAATTATCTTTGCTCCTTAATAGCTCTTCTAATTTAGCAAACGCATTGTCTATACCTCCACACTCTACCACAAAATCCTTAGTATATACTCCTGGAAAGTGATCTAATGCTTCTATGCATAATCCAGAATCTTCTGATAAAGTCGGCGTCTCTGTGAAAGCTGAATAGTATTTTGCTTTGTGACAAGCATTTTCCATAAAATTTTTATATGGCTCATCTGGTTCGTGAATGCCCATATTTTCAATAGAATATAAATAGTTAGAATTAATATTCAATGGAGCTATAATGGCCTTAATTTCTTTGACCTTATGAGGATTTCCAGAAGCAATAAAAATTTTCATGTGATATCCTATTATATACACTTGTTCTGGCGTCAGAATACGACAAGGGACACTAGAACACAATTGTAAATTGTATTATCTGCTTTATTGCTCACCTTAATTGAATAGCACACCCGCCTCAATAGAAAATATCAAAATTACTTTGTCGCTTGCCGTGTTCTGATCCTGTAAGCTCCTTGACTTGTAAAAAAAGACTAGTATCTGAACAGAATTTAATTTAAGATCATGAAAGAATAATAGTGTTATTAAAGAAGTATTAAATCAAAGAGGTAGTATGATTTATTTTTTATCTTCTAGAAA
>JAJZHL010000163.1 GCA_021804505.1 Pseudomonadota bacterium
AGAAATCTAAAGAGTTCTACGAAGCTGTAGCAGAAATACAAAAAAAGTATAAAGGAGTAGGCATAAATGGAGTAATAGATTCATTAAATCTTAAATGTTTTCGTACTCTTAAAAGCTGTATAGACAAAGACGAGGGTCTAACCTTATTAGAAGAATCGTGGGGCCTTCGAAAAGAGCAAGGAAAACCATTTTTAGATGAAGTAAAGGTGATAGCTGATTGTACTGCGATTATCTCAGGTTTTATTGATTGTATAGATAAAAAGTCTTCAGTAACGCAAAAAGAGATTCAAGACTATATAGTCAAGGATCGTACCATATTAACTATAAAGCCCTGTATGGTATCAATGTTTTATGACAGAGAAGAGCATTTATCACCTTTACTTACTCGCCTTGCTGAAACTGACAAAGTAGTTAATGATGCAATCAAGGAATTGAAGTTTTTTGATGGGACAGAACAAATAACAGCAGAAGGCTTTTTAGTTAGTGGTTTATTATATCAAAAATACTTAAAAACTATTACTAAGTTTTCTGCTTTTCGAGAATATGGAAAAAAAATTGTAAGTAAAATCAATGTGTTTGACAGAATAGATATTGATACAACGAATTCTTTTTCTACCGGACTAAAGCGTACAGAACAAGTTGTTGGTTTTGATGTTTACTCAGAAGCTAAAGACCGGCTCGTAGCTGCCCAATTTGCATTAAGATTAAGCAATGAAGAACTTGTAGAATGCTTTAAGAGTATTTTACGTGGAAAAAATTTATTTGAAAAATACCCTAATAATTTTGATTCGGTAAAGAGTTTATATAATCTAACTTATTTATTATTTTCCTGTGAAGCGAATAGAAGTCCAAGTGCACTAATAAGCAATGCTATTTTTTTTGAATTGGTAAAAGCTGAGAAATATACAATAGAAAAAGATATGGTTCCCAAGATGCCTATGGCAATGGTTGGAGCAATCCAAGTTGGAAGGTATTATCACGACAATACACAAGAAAGATGCAAAAAAGTTAATGACTATGGGGATGGAGGGAAGGAGAACAACGAGGTAAAAACATTTAAAAAGCGCGAAGAAGAGATTCTTCAACAATATAATGATCTTGGAAGAGCTGGCGGTATCGAAGCTTTAGTTAAAGAGTGGTATGGTATAGATTTAGACCCTGGTCATAAAGGGGTACCAAATTTAGATGAACTAGACCTAATGACCGGAGTTTCCTCAGCTTTTTATGAATACACTATGCAAGGAATTAACGAACTACTGAGATTAAGGATTGATAACGCTGAGCTTGATAATGTAATGGTACTACCTTGCCGCTATATTTTTAGTAACAAGAATAACAATATAGACTATCTACTGAGTGCCGTTAGCACGAGTATGCCCAATGGACAAAGAGAAGGAGAGGTAATCTTAGCCCCTATCAGTTTAAATAATAAACATGCTGTTGGTTTAATGTTTGCAAGGCAAGCTCTTGATAAGAGTAAGAATGAAGGGCAGACACGTGAAAGTACTATAAAAATAGCTGTTTATTATATCGACCCATCTAATGAACCAATACCAAATGGTTTAAAGGAAATATTAAATAGAAATGGTTATGTAGTAGAACAATTACCAGCAGAGCAACAAAAATATACTAACTGCGGTCCAGAGGTAATAGAAAACTTTATTCTTTATCTCACCGGTGAAAGATTAACTCAGGAAGATGCTGTTCTATTTAATTCTTGGCTATTTGAAAAGGAATTAACGAAAGGTAATACTGATAGTAATGAGCAGTCAGATACCCTCTTGCCAAGCATACAACAAGCTGTATGGCAGAAAGTAAGTAGTCAACCTACCCCTATCCTGGAAACAAAGTCTAAAGAAACAGATGTTATGGACGCTGCCGGGGAAAGCACTCAATTGCTAGTACAGTCAAAACAATCACCAGTTAGTGAAGCCGGCGTACAGATAGACCCAAAGTACGAGGCAGAAATGCTTCTTGCGAAAATGAGGTTAGCAGCAACAGATGGGGAAACAGTAAATCAAACAACTCCTATACCCAAGAAATCTGTTCTACAATCCTTATTTACAAATCCAAGCCCTCAAGAGGTTGCAGCTGGTTTTAACTTTCTTATAAAATTGCTTGGTGGACCAGCCGGTTGTGGTGACCCTACTAGTACATCTTTTTCTAATATGCAAGAAGTTATGCCTGGAGTGCACTTTCGTGCGGCCAGCTTAACTAGTTCAGATGATCGGTTCCCTACTATAAGGAAACGTGGAGATAGAAAATTCGAGCAAGAATTCTTTGCCAGAGCCAAGGATAATGGTTGTATAGGTTTCACTTTACCACCTTTAGATAAGTCGTTAGAAGGTATTCCTCTACCATCTTTCAATCCTCCTGCCCGAACCAATAACAATATAGGAAATGCTTGGGCTAATCAGTTCGAGGTGGAACTTGCTGGTGGAGATAAAGAGGGGGTTTAATCCTTATTAATTTACAACTCATGTTCAAGCTTGTTTTACTCAATGACTGAGTACTCTATATGTCCTTATTGGATATACGCATTAAAGCATCATAGAGAGTAGAACGTTTAATGCCAAAATTCCTACATGTCATTTTTCAAAGTGGAGTTCAGCAGATTATCAAAGAGCAGTTCAGCAAAACAGAACAATACCCCAATTATGTATATTGGCTAGCAATGATATATTAAAGTATTTCTTGCAGAGTTACTTACCTTGCATATTTAAGCTCCCTATATATTGTAGAGAGGCCAATATTTAGTTGCTTAGCAGCAGAGGTTGGAGAGATACCAGATTCAATTAATTTTAGTACGAGTCTGTCCATCTATTTGTGTAAATTTCTTGATAGGTATTCAAATTCTGTCCTCAAATTTTATCAAAAAATGAGCCATGGCTTCATTCCAATTTTGGATGGGCATGGTCCATTTTCGTGTAATGTAATTAATTGTCAAGTATAACATTTTAAACACAGATTCATCATTTGGAAAAACCCTCTTGTTATTGGTAACCTTGCGCAACTGACTATTTACCGATTCAACAGCATTTGTGGTGTAAATCACCTTACG
>JAJZHL010000015.1 GCA_021804505.1 Pseudomonadota bacterium
AAATTGATCGAGATATGTTGATTTTAAGCTATTAGTATTTGTTATCCATAGTTGGGAAGTTATTATTGGGTTTCTCCTAGGAGACCAAACTCATTGGCATAAGCGGCTATAAAAGGAAACGCTACATAACCTAGCAATTCTGCTGCTTCACTAATTAACATACCGTTATTGCCGTAAGCTATGGTTATATATAAATTATGAACACCTGCAGCTAGTATAATTGGTGTTACAAATTTGGCTACTTTTCTCATCATATTAATAGTTCCTTATATTAAAAGTACCAGTTTGCCATATTAAATGATAGGTGATTCCTTTTCAAGCAATTGTAAAAGTCTTTGTTCTAGAATTTTTCAATCACCACAAGCAGATGCCGGATATATTTATATAATATATCCCTTAGCTACCAAGGGTAGCGTATTTGGGCCTGCGCTGCTGCTATTCTTGCGATAGGAATGCGGTAAGGCGAACAAGAAACATAATGTACTCTCATTTTGTGGAAAAACTCAATTGAATCAGGGTTGCCAGCATGCTCACCACATACACCGAGTTTTAGTTTTGGATTCGCCTTGATGCCACGTTTAATGGCGATTTCTATTAGTTCGCCCACTCCTTCTTCGTCTAATTTACTGAAAGGATCGAAGGCAAAAACTTTCTTCTCCATGTAATCTGGGAAGAAAGTTGCGACGTCGTCTCTCGAAATGCCGTAGGTTGTTTGGGTTAAATCATTAGTACCGAAACTAAAATAGTCTATTTCTTTGGCTAGCTTACCTGCTTGTAACACTGCTCTTGGCAGCTCTATCATTGTACCAATAGTAAAATCAAATTTTCCCTTAAGGGTATTTTTAATTTCATCTATAGCATCGGTTACATATTGCTTGACTAGCACTAATTCGTTAACATCACCAATTAAAGGGATCATGAGCTCGAGAGTTGGATTAATATTTTCCTCTATTCTTATTTCGTTCATTGCGGTAAAAATTGCTATTACCTGCATTTGGTAAATTTCAGGATGAGAAATACCAAGACGACAACCTCTATGGCCCAGCATAGGATTTACTTCATGCAGAGCTTGCAAACGCTGGTTTATAAGATTTAACGGTAAATTCATATCCCTTGCTAAATCTTCTTTATCACTTTCTTTGGTAGGCAAAAATTCATGCAGAGGAGGATCTAGTAACCTAATATTAATGGGTTTATCACGCATTATTCTAAATAGCGCTTTAAAATCTTCAGTTTGGAGTGGCAAAAGCTTATTAATAGCATGTTTTCTACGCTCAAGATCTGGCGCTATTATCATTTCACGTACCAGTGGTATCTTATTGTGATCAAAGAACATATGCTCAGTTCTACATAATCCAATGCCAGTGGTGCCAAATTTTAATGCAGTATTAGCATCTAACACTGTTTCTGCATTAGATCTAACTTTTACCACAGCAATTTCATCAGCCCAATCTAATATAGCCTGAAATTCATTGGTAAAAGTGGGTTGGATTAGTGGGACCTCTCCAAGGAATATCTTACCTGTCCCACCATCTATAGTGATTATATCGCCATATTGTATAATCGTAGTACCTATTCTTAACATCTGGTTTTTTTCTTCAATTATAAGACCAGTAGCGCCGCAGACACATGGCTTACCCATTCCTCTTGCTACCACAGCTGCATGGGAAGTCATGCCGCCTCTAGCCGTTAAAATGCCTTCGGATACGTGCATTCCATTGATGTCTTCTGGGCTGGTATCATGACGGACTAATATCACTTTATGATGACGTGACATTTTTTCAGCATCGTAAGGTGAAAATACTACCATACCAGTGGCTGCCCCTGGCGAAGCAGGCAAGCCGGTTGCTACGGGCTCTCTTGCCTGACTGTAATCAATAGCTGTGTGAAGTAGCTGGTTAAGTGATTCTGGTTCAATACGTAGCAAAGCTTCTCGCTTAGAAATTAACCCTTCATGGACCATTTCTGTAGCTATTCTAATACTTGCTGCAGCGGCTCTTTTAGCGGTTCTTGTTTGCAAAATATATAATTTACCATTTTCCACAGTGAATTCTATATCCTGTACATCCAAATAGTGGATTTCTAGCTTCTTGCAAATTTCTTGTAACTCTTCATATATTTTAGGCATTTGCTTTTGCATAGAATGATCATGATCACCTTTGTCTGGTACTATTGGGCTTGGTGTTCTTGTTCCTGATACTACATCTTCTCCTTGAGCATTAATCAAATATTCACCAAAAATTTTATTTTCACCAGTTGCTGGGTTCCTAGTAAATACTACCCCTGTCGCAGAACTGTCACCTAGATTACCAAAAACCATGGATTGGACGTTGATAGCTGTTCCCCAATCATTTGGAATATTATGTAACTTACGATATATAATAGCTCTTTCGCTCATCCATGATTTTAAAACAGCTTTAATGGATTCTTCTAATTGACCGTATGGATCAGAAGGCATTTCGCCAGAATAATTTTCAATTAACTTTTTAAATTCTTCAATAATGGTTCTTAAAAACTCTACAGTGAACTGATTTTCGTGATAAAGGTTATTCTTAACTTTTAATGCTTCAAAAGTGCTATAAAATAAGCCACTTGGAACTGTGAGTACAGTTGAACCATACATTTCTAGAAATCTTCTATAACTATCAAGAGCAAATAATTCATTGTTTGTTATATCTGCCATTGCGGTGCAAACTTGATCATTCATTCCTAGATTTAATATGGTGTCCATCATGCCTGGCATGGAGGCTCTTGAACCGGAGCGAACGGATAATAACAGAGGATTTTTGACATCTCCAAAAACTTTGCCAGTACGGTCTTCTAAATTCTTGATAGCCACTAATAAATTATCAGAGAAATGACTTGGCAAGGTAAGGTCATTTTTATAGAAATAGTCGCACAGTTCTGTAGTAATAGTAAAACCATCAGGGATAGGTAGGTTTAAATTTGACATTTCAGCTAGACCAGCCCCTTTGCTGCCTAACTCGTCTTTCATCCCAGCATTAGCCTTACTACCATCCGTACCAAAATAATAAATCCATTTATCCATTGTGCCTCTCGCTGTTGTGCCTGCCTTTCAATGACATCCCTGTCCTTATGTCATTCCTAGCGCCTTTACTGTCATTTTTGCGAAGGCAGGGATCCAGGGAAATTTTACTAACTAGATTCCTTCCTACGCAGGAATGATAATAGAAGGGTTTCCCGCCGTAGCTCGAATGACATAGAGATGCAGGAATGACATATAAAGCTGCATCACACTATATACTACTTTATTTAACATTTCTACCATGACGTCATCAATACATTTTTTGTCTATTTGGAGCTTTAGGGTCAACTGTAACTAAACAAACTTTTCCTTCTGAAACTTGTGTAACTATAGTCATTTGGTTATCCCTCTAATCTTACTTCATTTAGCCTATATACCTACCAGACTGACACGCGTTCTGCGCCAAGATTGTTTATATAAAATATACTATAGAGTATTGAGAAATTTACTACAATAAATAGTAGAAATCTTTACTTTATGTTTTAACTTATTAATATAAGAATAATCAAGATATACTAAGGTTTTTTTTATGCAGGTGTTTTTATGAGACCTGAAGAAATAAATTATTCGGCGTTTAAATATAACGAATCCGTTAGTCCAGTCTTATTACAAATAATTGACCCTATTTTTAGTTGGGATTTAACTACCTTTGCATATTTAAAATTTTTTTTAATGGTAATAGATATTTATACCTTTGTAATGATTCAAAATGGTTAGAGTATTGTGTAAGGTACATACAAGATAACGAAACCTATCTAAGTCAGGAGGCTAAATACGCAAAAGAAAACGAGTATCATATTTTACTATGGCCCACGGTTATTTATGACGAGTTGCTACAAGGACTTTATAATTTTGATATATGGAATGGTATCAGCATATTTAAAAAATCTAAAAACTATGTGGAGATCTGGGGTTTTGCAACAAGTAGAGATAAACCCCAAATTTCTAACTTTTATATCAATAAAATTGAATTATTAAAGAGCTTCACTCGGTTTTTTAACGAATCGGGTAAAAAAATAATAGATTGTCAAGATACAAGTAAATTAGCAATATATACCAACATGCAACAAACAAATATTTTTGACTTTGAAGATCCATATGATATGAAAGAAATTAATAAATTCATTGCTTCTACGATCCCGCAAAAATATCCAATTTTATCGCCTTATGGTGAGGTATTCTTATCCCCAAGAGAAAAACAATGTTTGAACTTAATGTCTTTTGGTAAGACCGCTAAGGAAGCTGCGCTAGAACTTAATATATCATCCAAAACTGTGGAATTATATATGAAGAATATTAAGCAAAAAACACAAACACATAACAAAGCCGATTTAATTAAAATGTTTAAGTATAGTACGCAGCAGTGGTTTTAATTATTAAAAATAATATTAAATGATACAGCAAAGTCTTAATAAAGAAGCATATAATTACGTTATGCAATATGAAGACAAAATAGAGCATATCACATCTCCATTATTAGGTCTCGGAATACAAAATTTTTTTATATAAAGATTTTTACAAGTAGCCGATATCTTTTGCTTACTAATCATGAGCAATGGCTAAAATATCACTATATGAATGTTACTAACCAGAACGGCTTTTTTGAGTCTCGTCATAATGCTGCTAAAATATATGAGCTTTTTTACTCATTATGGCCAAATCAACCAGATGATGACCTGCTACATGCCTTATATGATTATGGTATTTGGAATGGGCTTAGCTTTTGTATTAAAAACAACGATTACTTAGAAAGATTTTGCTTTGCTACGGGCAAAGATAATTGGCAAATAAAAACTTTTTATTTAAATAATTTAAAATTATTAAAAAGATATTTAATTTTTTTCCGAGAAAATACTAAGTCATTGGTTAATAACTTTGATATTAATTTTTTAGGTACGTTTACAGATGGTGTAGATATTACAGGGGCAGGCGTAGCAAATAGCTATGTTAAAGCCAATTTATTAAGTGAAAAATTAGATGCCCCGAGGTATAAAATAGATAGCACTGTTCTTGGAGTTCACCTTGCGCCTCGTGAAATAGAATGTCTATATTACATTGCCCATGGTTTTTTATTGAAAGAAGTTGCAGAAAAATTAGGAATTTCTATCAGTACAGTGGCGTATTATCTTAATAATATTAAAGCAAAAACTAAATGTAACACTCGAGCAGAATTGTTGAATTTAATAATTGCTAACGGCAATTACGGTAATTGCCACCCGTAGAAAATACTATAGTAAATTTATTGTCTAATAATATCTTTCATATTACGTTAACTTTAAATCTTCATACTAAATAGTTTTTCAAGATAAAGCTGCATTTACCACTTAAGAGCAAGCATTAGACTATCTATGCTAACATTCTGAGTGATAATTATGCGTTTGGTATGATTATAATAAATTAAGTGGCCTTATGGATGAAATAAACAGCTGGCAGTTAAAATACAAAACTTGTAGTTATTCTAATAAGCTTATTGATAAGCTTATTCAGCTAAATACTATAGTAGTTAATCCAGTGGATATAAATGCAGTTAAAAAAGCCATATATTATGCAAGAAAATATCATGGAGATCAGGTTAGAAAATCAGGAGAGCTCTATTATTCGCATCCAATTGAAGTAGCCTATTTATTTATAGAATATGTTGCAAAAGGTAAAGCACAATATTATACAACGAATTTAGTAATAACTGCATTACTCCATGACGTAATAGAAGATACCACCTTAACTAAAGAGATGATTACGCAAATTTTTAG
The DNA here is from genome assembly GCA_021804505.1 of Pseudomonadota bacterium. Taxonomy (GTDB): domain Bacteria; phylum Pseudomonadota; class Alphaproteobacteria; order Rickettsiales; family Rickettsiaceae; genus Tisiphia. Next base: position 5,797 of record JAJZHL010000015.1, read on the forward strand.
TGAGGAAGTTGCAAATCATATAGAGGATTTAACAAGGGCAAAGTTTAATAAAAAAAATACAGCTGGAGAAGCTGTAAATTTATTGTTTATCCAATGTAAAAAAGATGTCCTACATATTAAGTTAATTGATAGACTCCATAATATGCAAACTATTAAGCATATGACTCGGACAAAGATTAAGAGAATAATAGATGAAACTATCGCATACTTTATACCACTTGCTGCTTACTTAGGTTTACGTAAAGTACAAGAAGAATTAGCGATGTTGTGCATTCAAGCAGAATCTACCGAGCCGCATTTGCCTCCTCTCAGATTAAAGAAGAACTTTTCTAATTCACGTCTGCTTTCTCCAGTTTATCGAAATGTGCTAAAGAAAATCTATAAGCTAGCAAAGTAGGTAATGCAATCAATAATATCCCGAGATTACCAAATTGATGCATTAAGTATACGAGTCCTGCTGAGGTAATTACAAACATTACTGCTCTACCTAAGGCATAAGTCAAACAAACATAGGCAAAACGCTTAAAAATAGGAAAATGTTTATAAAAAATAGGTGCTGCAGGAAATTCAGCCACACTAAAGCTTCCTAGAAGTATTTGCAATATTGACAATTGAAAAGGAGAGGTAAGGTTATTTAACCAATACGGACAAGCTAAAAACAATATAGTTATTATGACAAAGTTAACTTTAAGAATTTTTAAAGGATATATTTTGTAGCTTAAATAAGTAATAAATAGAAAAACAAGAGGTGGAAATAAGGCAACAATAAAGTTATGATGAATTACCTGTTCCGCTGTAAAACCAAATTGATCCTTTAATATAGTGCCGCAATAAATATATACAAAGTAAAAGGCCAAAGGATAGACACACCTGATTACGAAGAAAGCCATAACAGTTATTTTATTCACTTTTTCTGTCCAGATAGCACTATTCTTCAGTATTTTAGGGTCTCTGTTAGTTTGTTTTACAATATTTTCCATGTTACGTTTTGCATCGGCAAAATCAGGTGTTTCTCTTAAAGTAGTTCGTGCTACAATACCAATTACTGCTACTGCTGCACCAATCCAAAAAGCAGCTCTCCAATTGCCACTGAAGGCAGTAACAAATGAGGCCACTCCTAAAGATAAGACTCCTCCGATTGCGGCTAATATTCCTATCAGTCCGACCATAGGATATTGCATTGGAGGCTTAACTGTTTCGGTAATGTATATTTCTGCTCCTATTGCCTCGCCCATTGCTGCCATTCCTTGTGCCACACGGCATAGAATCATGATGCAAGAAGCAGTAATACCTATCTCAGCATATGGAGGTAGAAGAGCCATGACAACGCAACATCCCGCCATAACAAACATGGTGAGGAGCACAGTTATTCTGCGCCCAAATTTATCACCAATATAACCGAATATTAGTGCACCTAAAGGTCGGAAAACGTAAGTAGAACAGAAAGTAAAAGCGGCCAGTAACGAAGCAGTGAATGGATCAGCTTTTGGAAAAAATAGTTCATTTAGCAGCACAGCCATATGAATATACAGCATTACATCAAAATACTCTAAGAGAGTTCCTATTGAAAGTAGGCCTACTGCATCCTTTTGCTCTTCGTTTAAGCTTATTTGTTTGTTTTGCATAATTTTCCTATTTTAGATAAATAATGAAATCTATCATTACTTTTGATTATATATTTTTTTACATTATGCAACTAGTAAATTGAATACACTATCCGGTAATCTGTCAATAAATTAAATATAGAAAAAGGATACTTTTATAAGTTATAATATATTAAAACTGTAAGCAACTAATAATTCTTCTAGAATATAATAGAAGCGTATCACTATGATTTTGCACTTGATTTATTAAGTAATAACTAACATAATGCTCGGTTAATACGGTGATCCATAGTTGAAATATCATTATCAGAGTCAATAGGTTATTATGAATTTTATTAAAGATTTTGAAGATAAAGGTTTGTTATATCAATGTACAGATATAGAGAAACTAAAAAGCTTAATGCAGAATACTAAAATGGCTGCTTATATTGGTTTTGATTGTACTGCTACCTCCTTGCATGTAGGCAGTTTAATGCAAATCATGATTTTGCGCTTATTACAGCAGCATGGTCACAAGCCGATTGTATTAATAGGCGGAGCTACTAGTAAAATTGGTGATCCAACAGGTAAGGATGAAGCGAGAAAAGCCTTGTCGGCTGAAGATATCCAAAAAAACGCCGAAGGAATCAAAAAATCATTATCAAAATTTATTAGGTTTGGTGATGGTGAAAATGATGCGATATTAGTAGATAATTCAGACTGGCTTGATTCGTTAAATTACATTAGTTTTTTGCGTGACTTTGGTAGCTTTTTTTCTGTTAATCGTATGCTATCTATGGATTCGGTGAAACTCCGGTTAGAACGAGAGCAGCATATGAGTTTTTTAGAATTTAACTATATGCTATTGCAAGCTTATGATTTTTACCATTTATATAAAACTTATAATTGCTGTATCCAGATAGGTGGTAGTGATCAATGGGGTAATATAGTGATGGGTGTAGACTTTACTAGGAAGCTTACAGGCGGAGAAGTGTTTGGTATAACTACTCCGCTTCTTACCACTGCTTCTGGCGGTAAAATGGGTAAAACAGTAGGCGGAGCAGTGTGGTTAAATGAAGATATGCTAAGCCCGTATGAGTATTACCAGTATTGGCGAAATTGTGAAGATCAGGACGTTGTAAGGTTTGCTAAATTATTTAGTGAACTTACGCCTGCTGGTTTGGATAGTTTTATCGCTCTTGCTAAATCAGATATTAATAATGCTAAAAAGCAGCTGGCCTATAATTTAACAGTACTTTGCCATGGCCAGGTAGCTGCAGAATCTGCGAGGAGCACTTCTGTTAAAGTTTTCGAGCAAGGAGGCCTTGATCATAACTTGCCAACTATTACAATAGAAGAGGGCAGGTTAAAAGCTGGTATTGCAGCGTACCAATTATTTTATGATGCAGGGCTTGTGCCTTCAAAATCTGAAGGGCGTAAACTGATTAGAGGGGCAGGGGCGAAAATAAATGACCAGACCATTCAAGATGAGCACATGTTAATTGATCTAACTTTTGTTTTAGAGAATAAAATCCTTAAGCTCTCGGCTGGCAAGAAGAAGCATGTGCTGATCAAGTATTAGTCATCGTGAACGCGTCTCTTACTGTTGTTCTGGCTGACCATGTCATTCTAGCTACGGCGGGGTTTTAGCCCTATTGTCATTCATGCGAAGGCAGGAATCCAGTCTAAAGAATATTATATTAGATCCTGAATTAAATTCAGGTTGACATTTACACCTCTAATTGTCTCGAACGCCCTAAGTCATTCCGAACCTGATTCGGGTTCTTACTAGATTACAGCCTACGCTGGAATGACAACAGGAATGGATCCTAGCCTTCTCTCGGATAACGATAAAAGCAGGGATCCATTCTATTTTAGAATTAGTTAGAAAGAAAATTCAGTTGGAATGTCAAGATCACCTAAGGCATCAACCTTTACTGGTAGGCTCCAACTATTATCCTCCATGGTAGCAGATGTTTTACTAGGAGTAATGCCTCCTTTACATTTGCTGCCATCACCTTTATTATGCTTGCATATATGCCCAGCCCCTTTCATCGTCTCGAAGTGTTTCTTTCTTTGTGCTGCAAAGTTTTCTCTATCTGCCAAAAACTTCTCTATTACTTTTTTAGCTTCAGGATTAGTTGCTGCTACCACTTTTAATAACTCTTCTCTAAACTCAGCTCTATGCTTTTTAAACTCTTCCATTTTTTTTGCAGTTTCTGGGTTCTTCATAAACTCTTCCATCAGTTTTTTTCTACCATGTCCACCATGATGCCCATGGTGTTTTTTATGATCGTCATGGTGGTGATATTTACCATGATGTCCTTTTCTCATAATTTTCCCTTTTTATTGTTTTATTTATAAGTTCATTATAATAAATATAATAATAAACGTCAAGATATTTTTCGTTTAATACGGTTTATTTTGTGTGAGATATATAAGTAGCTAATAAATAGGTGCATTTTACGTTTGTAATGATGGTATAATTTAGAGGGTATAGGGGAAGCGCCATCCTGAAGCAAGAACGCTAGCGTGGATGGTAGATTTTAAAATATAAGGGCTTATATAATTTTAGGTAATATAGTCATGAGTCAAGTTGTTACTTTAGTGGCCTCCACAGCAGCTACTACTGCCTTCTCCTCCTATTGGTACGTCTGTGGTATCACCTGTCTCTATCAGGTGTTTGCAAGTCATAAATAAGTCGTATGCTACGCCAAAAGTGACTAGAGCAACAGCAACATCCTTTTTTAGTGAGGCCAACTCTTTAATGTTAGGTATAAGGAAGTATCCAACACCTAGGCCAGTCATTCCAGTAATAATTTTAGCAATAAAATCCACTCGCGGTTCTTTTGCTCCATCTGAAGAGTGTTTTTCTAGCGGAGCAGGATGCTCATCCTTTTTGCTTACCCATTCATAAAAACCCTTTATCGCCTTGTGCTCTAACGGAAGAACCTTGTTAATTAAAATGTTTATGGCTAGTAGTTTCGTCTGTACGGACATAATTTATTCTCCCTCTAAGTGCTCTTACTGTTATAGTCAAGCTAAGATACTAAAGCAATTGGATTGTGTAGGAAATGTAAATTTGAGTTTTATTACGTCGTAGCTGGAAGAGTTTAAAAATTTGTGATTCTATAGTTGATGACGTACGTTGTTGTAGAAAGTGATTTACCATACTATGCCCACTACAAAAAATTAGAAGCGTTGGGCTGCCTCCCCAAATAGCGCATGATCTATGTCATCAGGAGCCGCGATAGGTGTTGTTGCCTTTGCTGTTACATGGAAATGATTTATTAATATAAATCGTCTCATTGCGAAGCAGCATAGCTGCTGAAGCAGTCCAGGGGGCAAAAGCTCTATCTACCTTAGCCACTTCGTGGCTGGTGATGACGATACCTTTATAATAGTCATGCAACAACCCAGGCACGGATAAGTGCCCACGTGATCCGCTTCTTTTCTGGATGGTCGGGCAAATAAAATTTGCTCGCTATGACGGGAAGATTTATGTCTGAGCTTTATATCTTAAAATAGAGCATGGGGCTTTATCTAGCGTTTATATGAGCAGTAGCTATTTAACTGTCCTAAAAACGCCAACTATTGATTATAACTTGAAAATGAGGGAAGTCATAAAGAATCAGGATAATTGCCAAGAAGTTATCGTTTCTCTTAATTATATTGGAATATATAGAAATTTAAGTATAAAGCGAATAATGACCATAGCAGATAAGGAATAAGCAGCAGCCCAACCTTATTAATTTTATTATAGCAATTAATGGCAAGTAGTCCTACCAAGATAATAATAAGGCTTAAGCAAATTAATGCAGGGCCAATTAAGTGATAGCTGAAAAATAAAGGCGTCCAGCTCCAATTTAAGAGCAATTGAACAATATATAATGTTTTTATTAAACGTAATCCTGGGAAGGTATTTGAATTCCAAATTATCCACCCACTTGTTGCAATCATCGCATATAAGATGCTCCATACTATACCAAACAGATAATTAGGGGGCGTCAAAGGAGAGCGAAGTAGTGTTGCATACCAAGTATCAACACTACTTTTGGTTATAGCTCCTATGCTGGAACCAATTAACATAAGGGAAGCAATCCAGATGATTAGTGATAAATAGTTTTTACGTTCTAACTTCATATCTAGGCATATAGTTTGGTTGAGTGATTACCTGTTTAAAGATTAGGTGATTCTTACCCTTTTGTCTAGGGAGAAGTAATAGTATATTCTTGGCCTATTGATCGATGAATATTTAATGGACTTGAACCTTGGCATCTAAACTTCTGCTTCGCAATAGGCTATTTGTGGAGGAGGGGGATAATTCTAAAACTCTTATACCAAATTGAATTTAGTAGGTAAACTAAAGTCTAGAATATCCCTTATAATTTCCGTGCAGTCGACTCTTTTAGGGTAGTGGTTGTAATAGGTGGTTTTTGACAGTTTTCATACTAATTCGCTGTTCTTAGCAAAACTCCAATCACTTAATAGGTCATAATTATAGGCTATGTAAGCAACTGCTGCAATACTATAACGGCTACACCCGCGGCAATATAAGGGTGATCTGAAATCATCTTATATAGGCCTGAATTTTTATCATTATTAGGAGAAGTTTCTGGTGTGCTATTTACTTTAACTTTGTCCTTTTCTACTGGTCTATTGGGTAAGCTTGTAGTGTTAGCATTAGTTCTGTGTTTTTGAAGAGAAGAAGTATATTCTTCAATTCTCTGTGTTATTTCTTTCAGCTTTTCATGGTCACCCCTCTTCAGTTGGTCAATATCAGTAAAGAAGGAATAAAATTGTTTTACAACCTTAGGGTATTTTTCTAGATGTGTTAAACAGAATAGTAAAATTAATGGAATTTAAAAAAGATATGCTTAAGATGTTAGAACAGAAAAGCTATTTTGAAAAGATAATCAGTTAAAGGTAGTGACAGCGAAAGTCGGACTTGAGTAAACATTACGAATAACATTTACTATTTTAAGTCTTTAAAGGAGGTAATCCAGCCGCAGGTTCCCCTACGGCTACCTTGTTACGACTTCACCCCAGTCGCTAATTTTACCGTGGTTGGCTGCCTCTTACGTTAGCTCACCACCTTCAGGT
>JAJZHL010000164.1 GCA_021804505.1 Pseudomonadota bacterium
ACCGGTCCATGATGTAGGTTACAGTAGAAATCTGGTAGTATATTACATAAAGCCGCTATAACTATTACAAAATCTCACAACTAGAACCAAGGGCTTCTACAGATAAAAAAGTATCACTATTTTGGTCTGTATTCACGTCATTGAATCCCCAATGCCTAATGATCTGAGATGTTTGATCAAAAGTCATCCATCTATTAGGAACTTCACCAAGACCATGAGTGTGACGCATCTGATCAAGAGAATCAGCACTTTGATGTGATAACATATCACCAATATACACATGTGTTAAGGCATGATACTTACACCTATCATCACAAGGAGCAATAACATCTTGAGGACATCTGGTCCCTAGTTGTAGTGGGTGTTCATCATGATCTAATATTTCTGTTCGTCCTACCTTTTTAGATATAAATACTGGGAAAAATCTATCATGCCCTAAAACTCTTGCAAATGGTGGTTCCATACATTGCGATACATCAATCTTTTTAAAAAAATCTTCTCTAAATTCTCTATAATTTTTTAAAGATAATTCAGAAGGGTTGCCTGCACTTTGTAAGTGTTGTAGTTCTTTTTCGATTTGCGACTTCTTTTGTTGTTCGTATTCCAAATTACTTTGTAGTTTCGCATTTGTGTCATTTGATCTATCTAGAATTTCTGTTATTTTTTTAATAGACCTATCAATTTTTTCAAGTTTTTTTAATTGTTCTTTTACTTTAGATTCTTTAAAGTTCCCGAAAGACTCAGCTATGTCTTGTTCCCAAACTGATTTTATTACAGGATGAACTCTACAAGCTAATTTATTCAATATTCCTTGGACAATTCCTTTTTGCTCTGACAACTCTTCAAATTTGTTTATTCTTTGTAAAGAGGATGCAACTTCAGGTTTAATATCAAGTAATTTCTTTACTATTTCTTCTTTCCAGTGCAGAAACAGTAGAGGTTCTAAATTTGGATACTCGGTTAAAAAGGACTTTTGCATCAATGCATCAAATAATAACTTTCGTGCAAATTGCTGTGCCCTATGTTCTGTAACAGGTATATCTTCAGCAATATTAATATCAGCTGGAGTACTATACCAATTTGTTACTTTTTGTATCCACTTTTTGAAATTATTATCCAACTGACTAAACGAAATTCCAAGCTCAAGCTGTGACATAAAGCCCTCATACTTTGCTCTTTCAGTTTGAACATGCTCTAGCATATGAGAATCCCAAGATGAATCTGGTAAGTCGTAATTTCCTTTAATGTTTGCCTTTACATGCCATTTTATAAGTTGTTTATATTTCTCAAACTTTATATCATCCATAGAATAAGTTAAGTTACTAATATCAAAATGCCTTGCTGCGAATTTCTTAACAAACTCTAATAATAAATAACCACCTGTATTTCTCGCTGATTTGGAAAAAGTAATCCAAATTTCATTACTCTCAGCATTAGAATGATTTGGAGTAGCAAATAATACACCATTAAATCCAATTCCAAAGACAAGACCTCCTGCTTGCCAGCTGCTTTTTACTTGCAATACATCATTAGATTCAGAAGGCCTTAATGTTAACATGCCCATAGAAAATTCTTGAAAATCGCTTAATACCTTTCGTGCTTCTTCAATAAGATCATAACCTTTTTCTTTTGCTACTTTTTTAAGTTCACCATCAATACGTTTCTTATTACCAGAAACAAATGGTACGTTAAATTTTTTTTCTAAAAGATATCGTTCGAGTAGTATTATATAATTATGGTATTCATGACTATATATCTCATTATACCAACTCATGGTATCTGATTTGAGGTTATCATCTAACTCTTTTCTAAAAAGCTCTAAAAAACTTTCTATATTTAGTCTACTCCCAAAATCAACTGCGTAATGAAAAGCATCAACTATAATATCCCCACTAGCACGTACCAATGGATTTATTATCCATTCTTTATATGCATCTGACTTTGACATTCCATAACCAAAATTCGGAGCAGGTAATCCATCTATTGATTCACCTGGCATACGAGATCTTGCTTCTTTAGGTTCTTGATTTATAGTATCTAAAAGTGATACAGCCCATATTTGTTGTACTACTTGATGTACAAGGCTATTTTTATAATTTTCTTGGAAGCTTTCACAAACGGATTTATAATAAATAGACCCATATTGCTCACGATATACAGTTTCCCAAAATGCACGTAATAAATTAGGTTCAGAAGTGTTTACATTTAATATTTCGTTCTGTACGTATTGTGCAAATTTTAAATGTTTATCTCTTTCTCCTTTTTCTTTTAAATGATTCATCAAATCTACCTGACTAAAATCAGGTAACTCAGGATCCATATGTTTTAATAGTGTAAAAAGATACTGAGAACCTTCTTCCATAGCTCTTTTTCTACTTTCCATTATACTTTGATCTAATTTGCTAAACTCTGATTGTCTTTCGTCATAATCCTGATGTCCTTGGTTATGTTCCAACCACTCTCTTAAGCTAATTGCCCTACTAATATCTTCAGGCTTTATGTATTTATTTAAAGGATCTTGTGCTGAATCACTGGCAGCATCAGATCCTATACGCTTAAGAAAATTAGATGCTGTATCTATAAATTCTAACATAGCATCATTACTTGGCTTATCAGATCTCTTATCTTCTATAGCTTTACTACGTATGTGTGTAACCCATCCATCTAAAGCCCCACCTTGAATAAATTCTTTAAAAAATCTATAAAAAATCATTTCAGCAGGTTCTGATTCTTCAGTGTCTAATGAAGTAAAAAATTGAGGATGCAGTTGCCTTGCACTTCTTGCCATTAGTTCATGCATAGTATTAGATTCTGATGATTTAAGGCCAGGATGAGAAACTAATGATTGTTTACTAATAAAATTAGGCGCTTGTATTAACAATGATGCAGTATTATTAGGATTTATAAAAAGTTCCATTGTTTGCTTAAATATAGCAGGATCGATGTCTTGAAGTTGAGAAGCTTCAAAATCTTGTGGGGTAAATAATCTCTGAAAAAACTGTAGCATTACATATGCCATATCAATAGTTTTAGAAAGTTGTACATTGCCTCT
>JAJZHL010000165.1 GCA_021804505.1 Pseudomonadota bacterium
TTGTGAAGAAATTGAAAATAATATTAAAGCACATTTTCCTGATAGCAATATTTTAAGAATTTCAGTTTTATCTGGCAAGAATATTGAAAAATTATTAACTTATCTGAAGAAGCAGGCTAAACCATCCGAGTGGGCATATGCAGAAGATGATATCACTAACCTGCCTATGCGCTTTTTGGCAGCTGAGATCACCAGAGAGCAGCTGTTTTTAAACCTACATCAGGAATTGCCATATAATTTAACTGTTCAAACTGAAAGCTGGCAAGAAAATACTGATGGATCAGTAACTATTCATCAAGTAATAATCGTATCACGAGATTCGTATAAAACTATTATTTTAGGCAAAAATGGTTCGAAAATTAAAGAAATCGGCTCTAATTCCAGGTTAGAAATGCAGCAAGCGTTTGATTGTAAAATTCATTTATTTCTTTTTGTTAAAGTACGAGAATTATGGGATAATGATCCTCACTCATATAGTCATATGAGATTGAAGCAAGTATAAATATGAATTTTAGAGACCGGGGCATAATAATAGCCAAAAGACCATTAAAGGAAAATTCAGCTATTATTACATTATTTACGGAGCTCCATGGGGTGTTCTCCGGCGTCGTCAGAGAATCGTCAAAAAAATGTGGTTCTGTGAATCAAGAAGGCAATTTAGTGGATTTCTTCTGGCAATCACGGCTACATGAACATTTAGGCATGGCTAAATGCGAATTAATAAAAGCATATAGTAGTTTTCTTATAACCGATAAAATCAAACTTTATGCCTTTAATTCACTAATTAGTCTAATAAAAATAGCTTTCCATGAGAGAGAAAACCATAATAATTTCTTTCCGATATTTGCTGATTATATCCATAATTTATCTCAAAATTTTAAATTTACCGAATATATTAAAATAGAACTTGCTATATTGCAAGAATCCGGTTATGGCCTAGAGATGAACGCATGTGCGGTCACAGGAAGTAAAGTTAATTTACATTATATATCCCCAAAAACTGGCAGAGCTGTAAGTAAAGAAGCTGGACTTGCGTATCACAATAAACTACTTTTACTACCACAATTTCTTACCACCAATATAGACACAGCTACCGCTACCGAAAAGCAGCAAGCGTTTGATCTAACAACCTATTTCTTTCACCGATATTTCTCCCAAAACGACAAATTACCTTTGCCAAGAGAAAGCTTTATTGCGCTAGTTCTAACCAAGTAAATATACAAAAGGAATATATATTGCTAATTTCCCTTCCAGTAATCATCGAAATTAATAGAATTTTCGCAAGGTAGTTTAAAAACAGGTTCAAGATTAGATGCCCCGAGTAGCTTGTAATAGTAATCATGCATTTTAGAACACAGCAAATCACATTCTGAATTCATGAGAAGGCCGAAAACTACTCTACAGACGAACAACCCAGTAGTCATAACTAAGGATATTTTATTGCTATACCATGGTAACTCCTTGCTCCCAGTATAATCACGAATAATGGGATAAGCTAACATTGTAACAAAGCCGTCCCATATTAAATCAATTTTCTTCATAAGAACCTCATTTTCTCGGGAATGTGCACATTATTTCTTAGATCTTCATCAATGATTGGGGTTTCATCTGTATTCCGATCCCAGTATATATTTAGGACATAGAAGAGGGTCCCTGCAATTAAAGTAGCGCTAACTAAAGTTACTATATCACAATATTCACCATGCTTATTAAGCTCTCCACATTTATCTTTTTCATCAATATATAATCTATCATTGTGAAAAGGCCTACCAGAGCGCCTGTAGCTCCTGCTTGTTGTAAATTCATAAAAAAACTCTTTTAACCTCTGAATAATAAGTTCAGGTATATATTTATAGATCTATGTAGTAATATATCTATAATGATCTCCTTGGTGTAAAAAGTTAGTAATATGAAACCTAATAATACAGCTCAACCGCTCGATTTTCAAGAAGTTGTACAAGAAATGTTACTTAATAGGAATTACGAAGCAGCAAAAAAGTTATTCACATGGAAATTATGAAACATAATAATGAGACAAGGGAAGTATTTAGAATCTTACATTCAGTTTATTATAACATGGTCTTTGCTGACGAATGGGGTGCATGCAAGGTATTAAGAGAGATCGTAGCAAAGATATCAGGAAATAGCCATTTCTTTAACGATATTCGTTTGGAATATGGTGATTATTGGTGAAATTAAGCTATTATATAAGTATTTCGAACAATGTTATGAGACCATGAAATAAATTCAAGGGGAGCTATCTGCTGCTGGGATCCAAAGAAACTAGACTTTACTAGGTTCCCTCCTCCGCGGGAATGACATTTGAAATTCTTCAATCTTCCCTGTAAGCAGTAAAGGTATATGCTTCACTATTACGTCAATAGACTCACTTACTATTTGATATTCATCGTTTGCAAATGATCTTAAAACGTAATCGGATACATCAAAAGCAGCTTCTGGCCTACCCACTCCTATTCTAATGCGATGGTAATTTTTGCCTAATATTCTGTCTAAGGAATTTAGACCATTATGTCCACCACTCCCTCCAGCAAACTTATATTTAATACGTCCTACCTCTAAATCTATATCATCATGCAAAACAAAAATATCTTGCGGCTTTATACGATAATAAGTACATAACGCCTGAACAGCCTCACCAGATAGGTTCATATAAGTCATAGGCTTGGCCATAAGCAGTTTATTACCTGAAATAACACCCTCTGCTAGTTCAGACTTAAACTTAATATTTTTGTGCCAACTAAATTGATATTGTTCAGATAACCTATCGACGGCCACAAAACCAATATTGTGCCTGGTATTTTGGTATTCCTTGCCTTTATTACCTAGTCCTACTATTAACATCATATTATATATTACTTAAGTTTAGGAATTTTTGCTATCAACTATGTTTTTTAGATATTATTCCTACACCCCTTATGTCATCCATGCAACCTATGTCATTCCCGCCTGCGCAGGGATGACATAAAGTGCAATGACAATTCACAAATCTCTGACGGGAGTAAAC
>JAJZHL010000166.1 GCA_021804505.1 Pseudomonadota bacterium
TGAACAATAGTAACTTTGCTTGCATGATTAGTGAGGTACAACGCTTCCTCGACTGCGCTGTTCCCCCCTCCGATTACTATCACTTCTTTATTCTTAAAAAAGAACCCATCACAGGTGGCACAGGCAGAAACTCCAAACCCCTTAAATTTCGCTTCAGATTCAATATTAAGCCATCTTGCCTCGGCACCAGTACAAATTATGACACTGTCTGCAATATAGGTATTACCTGAGCCTGTAGTTGCAACAAACGGTCGAGTGGATAAATCAATTTTTTCCACATAATCGGTTATTATTTCTGTTCCTACATTTTTTGCTTGGGCTGTCATTTGTTCCATTAGCCATGGCCCCTCAATAGGATCAGCAAAACCAGGATAATTCTCAACATCAGTAGTTATGGTTAATTGACCTCCAGGCTGCATACCGTGAAGTAATATAGGGTTCAGCGCAGCTCTTGCTGTATAAATAGCTGCAGTAAGACCCGCTGGACCAGAACCTATTATCAATACTTTAGTAGAAATACTCATATTAAATACTCAAAAATTTATAAAGAATTTACCCAAGATGCTACATAGCTAATTTGGTCAGGCGACATTAAGGATGGTGCATGACCTGCATAGTCCACTACATACAAGTCAAAATTTTTCGTCTTTTTCATCTGATCAATAGTTGACTGCTCTAAAATCTCAGATTTTGCTCCATGAACTATTAATATTTTACAACTCACCTTATTCCAGATAGGCCACAAATTCACATCTTTAGGCGATGACGATTTTGCATTCATGCCCCCAACTATAGCAGGGTCATAGGACATTGCAAATTTACCCTCTTCAGTTAGATGAAAACTATATTTTGTCATATAGTCCCAAACTTCTTCATCATTAATACCAAAAGGCGCGTATATTAGCTTCAAATGCTCTTTGCATTCCTCTATTGAAGAAAACAGCTTTTTTTGCCCAGCATAGTTCCCTATTTTAACCAGAGGCGCAGAAGAGATAAAGGGGCCGACATCATTGATAATCAGCGCCTTAAATAGCTTTTTATATTTACTTGCAAGTGCCATCCCGATAATACCGCCCATAGACGTACCAAGCCAAATACACTCCTTAATCCCTAGTGTTTTTAAAAATAATAAGGTATCTTTAAGGTATACCCTATAATTGTAATTGCTAGGCTTAGCAAAATAATCACTATTCCCTCGTCCTGGATAGTCAATAGCAATCACCCGAAAGTTCTTGCTCAGCTCTCCTGCTATCTTATCAAAATCATGAGAATTTCGTGTTAAGCCGTGCGCGCAGACTATCACATTTTTGTTATTCGGATCACCAAACTCAAGATAGGCTATTTTATGTTTCGGAACATATGTAAACCCAAACCAATTAATATAAGGGCCTATTTGTATAGTTTTTTGTATCATTTTGTATTATTTGTTTATTGGAGATATTTTTCCGTCATGACCAGCACCAATAGGTGCGTGGCCATCCAGAAAAACTGGATCTACCTTAGCCACTTTGTGACTCGTGATGACTTATCATTGCTATAATTTCAACATTATCCGTAATATTACTACAAAAACAGTCAGTTTTGCAATGACTTTCTCTTGCCCAAAACTAACGTCTGAACTTTTTCACCCACAACAGCTTCAACTTTTCTTTAAAGTATAGAGCAAGTTATATGCATATACTAAATTTGAGATAATTATAGATTAATATTTTAAATTTAATATACTATAATACCTTATACTAATAGTTTAAAAAATTTATGAAAAAAATGAAACTAAAAAGGTAAGTTTTGCAGCCTCACTAATACTAATTTCTGCAGCCGCTGGAGTATATGAAGCAGTTAAGTGGGGAGTAGGAAAAATAGCTGAGGTTGGATTAAGCACGGAGGCTAATGATGTGTTAGAGCAGATTACCAAAAGTGAGATTGCGAAATTTCTACCAAGTTCAAGCTTCATAGCTAACTACGGTCCTTCTATTGGAGCTATTGCTATTTTAGCTGCAGTTGCAAGTGCAACCATAACGAGCGACGAACAGGATAACGTATCCGTTATAGGCGAAAATCTGCATTCTGAGTGAACAAAGAATCAATAACTAGTAATATATTACCTTCAGGTACGTGACAAACCAGAAATTGTTTACCAGCCACCTCTAAAGCGGCTTGCGATAACTACCACAGCATTAGTACAATCGAACATCATACGTGATACTACTAAAGAAAAAGTTAGTTTGGTAAAGGGAAATTTACTTCTCAATTTTAAGAGGATGTAAATCTAACGCCTGTTTAAGATGATGGGTTTGTATATGGGTATATATCTGAGTGGTGCTGATATCTGCATGTCCAAGTAACTCCTGAATTACTCTTAGGTCAGCGCCCCCTTCTAACAAATGGCTTGCAAAACTATGTCTTATAGAGTGAGGCGATATATTCTCTGGCTTAAGACCAGCCTTAATGGCTGCTTGTTTCAATAAAAGAGCAAAATTTTGTCTAGTCATATGTCCGTTTCCAGCAGAAGAAGCAAATAAGTATAATTGGCTTTTTGGATATTTTTTTTTGATAAACCCGTCGCGAATAGCTAAATAATCAGCTAAACTTCTTGCTGCCTGCTCGTTAATTACCACCATTCTTTCTTTATTTCCTTTACCTACTATAGAAAAAACCTTTTTTATATCTTTTGATAATTGATTCACTAGCACATCCGTTAGCTTAATACTAACAAGCTCTGAGACCCGCAAGCCACTTGCGTATAATAAATGAAGCATTGCCTTTAATCGCACCCCTTCCGGGCCTTTTTCTTGTTCACAATAGGTAAGTAAGGTTTTAATCTCCTGAATTGATAATGCGTTTGGCAATTTAGCTTGATATTTAGGTATATCAACCATTAAACAAGGATTAAAGTTAGTATATTTCTCACTAATTAAAAACTCATAATAGCTTTTTATTGTGGAAATTTTTCTATTTATTGAACGAGATTGC
>JAJZHL010000167.1 GCA_021804505.1 Pseudomonadota bacterium
AATTGCTGTTCTCAATGCTAAACAACCTCTATACATGAAACAAGAAAGAAAAAATGAAGATATTATTAATTGGGTCAGGTCCAATAATAGTTGGTCAAGCATGTGAATTTGATTATTCTGGCACCCAAGGTTGTAAAGCATTAAAAGAAGAAGGTCACGAAGTTATTCTTCTTAATTCCAATCCTGCTAGCATAATGACTGATCCAGAAAATTCTGATAAGACTTATATTGAAGAAATGAATATTGAGATCTTAGAAAGAATAATAGAATTAGAAAAGCCGCATGCTTTACTTCCTACATTAGGAGGCCAGATTGCCTTAAATCTTGCCCTTGAGGCTTGGGAATTAGGTATACTACAAAGGAATAATATAAAACTAATTGGCGTTTCCTATGAATCTATAAAGAAAGCTGAGGACCGTAAGATTTTTAAGGACTTAATGGAGAATATAGGTCTAGAAACTCCTAAAACACTAAAAATAACTAACATAGATCAAATAAACCAAGTTATTGATGATATGGGTTTTCCTTTAATTATTAGAAGTTCTTTTACTCTTGGTGGTTCAGGTTGTTACAATATTTTTACGCCAGAAGAGCTTATAAAAATTTGCATGGATATATTTAGCTCTGGAAGTGAAGATATACAAATTGAGGAGTATCTAGAAGGGTGGAAAGAATATGAATTGGAAGTTGTACGTGATAAAAATGATAATTGTATTGTAATTTGTTCTATCGAAAATATTGACCCTATGGGTATTCATACTGGAGATTCAATTACTGTAGCTCCAGCACAAACATTAAGTGATAAAGAGTACCAAAAGATGCGCGAAGCTTCTTTTAAGATATTAAATGTAGTAGGAGTAGAAACAGGCGGAGCTAACGTACAATTTGCTATTAATCCTAAAAATGGTAGAATGCTAGTTATTGAGATGAATCCTAGAGTATCTAGGTCATCAGCATTAGCTTCTAAAGTAACGGGATACCCAATTGCAAGAATTGCTACTAAACTAGCCTTAGGTTATACATTAGATGAGCTACATAACAAACTCACAGGTAAATTAATCCCAGCTTCCTTTGAGCCTACCATAGATTATGTAGCCACTAAAATACCTAAATTTAACTTTGACAAATTTCCTGATCTAAGTGGCGCATTAGGGATAAAGATGCAATCTGTAGGAGAAGTTGTTGGGATAGGTAGGAATTTCCAAGAATCTTTATTAAAAGCAATCTATGCTCTGGAAATAGGTAATATAGACTTGAACAACGACTTTTGTAATATTGAACTCAGTACCAAACTATCAAATAAATCACATGATAGAATATTGCTAATATTTAAAGCTTTATATAATAATATTACAATCAATCAAATACATGACTTAACAAAAATAGATAAGTGGTTTCTAGAGCAAATTACTAGCATAATAAATCATCTCAAAGAGCTTAATCTTAACAAAGAATCTATTTACTATGCTAAAAGACTTGGAATAAGTGATAGACAGATTGCTGAAAAACTAAATACCTCAGAACAACAAATTAGAAACTATAGAGAATCTTTTGATATCAACCCAACATATAAAAAGATAGATACATGTGCTGCCGAATTTAACACTGAAGCTAATTATATGTACTCTACTTATGAAGATGAATGTGAATCTATGCCCACTATTAATAAGAAAGTAATAGTTGTAGGTAGTGGAGCAAATAGAATAGGGCAGGGCATTGAGTTTGACTATAGTTGCGTACATGCTATTATGGCAGCTAAAGAATTAGGGTATGAATCAATTATAATAAACAGCAATCCTGAAACAGTATCTACTGATTTTGATATTTCAGATCGACTTTACTTAGAGCCAGTTACCGCTGAACATGTATTGAATATAATAGAGTTAGAAAAACCAATAGGTACTTTTTTTCAATTCGGAGGCCAAACTTCTATTAATATTTTGAGAGATCTGCAGCAAAGAGGAATTAATGTACTTGGAACTAGCTATAAAACAGTAGACTTATGTGAGGATAGGATAAAGTTTAGGAGCTTCTTAGATAAACTTAGTATCAAACAGATAAATTCTTTAATAATCAATGCAGAAAGCGAAGTTAATAACAAGCTGAAAGGAATTACTTTCCCATTAATAGTTAGGCCATCTTATATAATTAGTGGTTCTTCAATAAAAATAATAAAAGATTACAATGAATTACAACAATATTTAGACAAATTACCTAAAAGCAGTAATATATATCCAATATTGGCAGAAGAATATATAGAAGGATTTAAGGAAGTAGAAGTAGATGGAGTATGCGATGAGGAAAATGTATTTATTGCTGGTATTATGGAACAGATAGAACCTGTTGGTGTTCACTCCGGTGATTCTAGCTGTATATTTCCCTCTTTTTCATTATCAGACCAAGTTGAAGAATTAATTATCAATCTATCAAAGAAATTAGCAACTGAATTAAATATTCTAGGCTTGTTTAATATCCAATTTGCTGTAAAGGACAATGATATCTTTGTTATTGAGGTTAACCCCAGGGCTTCAAGGACTGTGCCTTATCTCTCGAAAGCTCTTGGTGTGTCTTTAGCTAAAATTGCAGCTAAATCAGTATTAGGAGTATCATTAGCTAAGCAGGGTATTTTAGATACTAAAAAACCAAACTTTTATTTTATGAAAAAACCAGTCTTTAGCGATGGTTTACATGGGAATAATATAAACCTTGGTCCCGAGATGCTATCTACAGGGGAGCAGATGTTTATGGCTAAATGCTTAAATGATTTAACCAACAAAGCAAAAGGGCTACTAGTCCTCCCATCGTCTCTTCAAGGCATATGTTTAACTATCTGATTATTGTATTTATAATTTTTAAACTTAATGGAGGAAAATCTAAAAAGGAAGATAATTAGGTATAAATTAAATGAGAGGTTACTTTTTAAGTTTACATTAACAAGCA
>JAJZHL010000016.1 GCA_021804505.1 Pseudomonadota bacterium
GAGAGAAAAGGCGAATAGAGTGAGAGAAGCAGTCAAAATGCTAGATAATATGGAGCTGGATTTTGAATATGATGGTGAAATGTCTGTGGATGTTGCTCTTAATCCCCATTCTCGTAGCTTATATAAATTTTGTAGATTATCAGGGCCAGCTAACATCTTGATTATGCCTGGGTTACATTCAGCGTCAATTTCTACCCAGTTGTTGCAAGAATTAGCTGGTGGGGTGTTTATAGGACCTATCATCAATGGTTTTGAGCATCCAGTGCAAATAGTACAAATGGGTGCATCTGCTAGTGAAATACTAAAAATCGCTACTTTTGCTTGTATGGATGCAATAAATAATAAGACTACGGTGTAAATAGGCTTTATTTTAAGTTAGATTAGGACAGGTAAATTACAATTTATCTATGTTAGAGAAGCTATGAAGTCTGGTGCATATAGAAGAATGCAATATCCTTATTACAATAATTCCTTCTTTTTGTTTTAAGTAATATACTACATGCTTTTTTATGGCAAAACTGAGTAACGTAGGATATATATAATTTCGTACAATTCCTATATTAGGATTTTGACTTAAGATAATTGTTGTACGCTCTATTTCATCTAAGTATTTTAGAGTTTGTGGTTTACCCGAATGTGTTATTATATGTTCTATAATATCTTGTAGATCACGTTTTGCGCTATCAGTATATTTACATATGGTCATTGAGTTTCTTTTTTAAGTCATTAAAGACATTTTGGTGGCTATCTATTTTCCCTTTTGCTAGATCGTCTAATCCTTCCATAATAGTGAGCCGTAATACTTGTTCTTTAAAGGCCTCTAATTCATGGTACTCCTTGTCCTAGACCAATACTGCTATAGGCTTACCATTTTTAACAAAACTCACAGCCTCTGTCTGTGCTTTGATAAGTAAGTTACCAAATTCACGTTTTGCATCAGTTGCATTTAATTATTCAATCATAATAATTACTTTAGATAAGCAATATACCCGGATTCGGGATAAGGAACGATTGAAAGTATAATAGATATCTGGATTGCAAAAGAAGTAGTGTTGAGTTATCATATTTTTTTCTACAAAAAAGGTAACTCAACATGCACAAGGATATCACAGAACTTTTTTGTTTTATAGATGATTTTGCTAAACTTTATGAGCAAAATGAAAAGAGGCAGTTATTACCTTCAAATAGGCAACGATGCCAGGAGGGAGCTATGAGTTTGGGTGAACTTCTAACAATTATGGTGATATTTCATACCTCCTATGCTAAGAATTTCAAGTATTTTTATAAGAGTTATATTGCATATTTTTATCACCAAGATTTCCCAAATGCTTTGAGCTATAACCGTTTTGTTGAACTGATGCCAAGGTTATTCATGCCATTAAATATTTTACTACATTTATTATTTGGTGAAGAAACTGGCATATATTTCATTGATGCAACTACCATTAAAGCATGTCATAATAAGCGTAGGTATAGGAATAAAGTATTTGCAGGGTTTGCAAAATCAGGGAAATCATCGATGGGCTACTTTTATGGTTTTAAATTACACGCCATTATCAATCATAAAGGAGAGTTTATGGCTTTGAAAATGACCAAAGGTAATGTTGATGATAGGACCCCAGTGGCTGAATTATCAAATGGTCTAACTGGTATAATGGCTGCCGACAAAGGATATATTAAACAAAATTTATTCATTGAATTATATGAACGAGGGCTTAAAATGATTCACGGTCTTAAGAAAAATATGCAAAATAAATTAATGGATTTAAATGAAAAAATCCTTCTTAGAAAACGCAATATCATTGAAACGGTTTTTGATTACCTTAAGAATAAGATGGACCTAGAACATACTAGGCATAGGTCACCTATCAATGCTTTCGTTCATATTATTTCTACATTAGTTGCCTATTCCTTAAAAAAGCATAAGCCATCAATGAATTTTAGTTATTCTGTTGCAGCACCATCAGTCCTTATCCCGAATTGAGGTAATATATTAATTACAGTTCTTTTCTGCCAATTTGTGTCATATGATGAATTAGAAGTTTAGTTTTTTCGGCATGCGATTTGTTTACTACTAGTAATGCATCCTGCGTATTAATTATTATAGTGTCATCCATTCCGATTACAGCTGTGAGTTTTCCATCAGATGTTATATAGGAATTTTGAGTATCTAAACTTATAACATCACCTTTACAATAATTACCTTCTTTATCTTTCGTTTGCATATGCCATAGAGCTGGCCAGTTTCCTAAATCATGCCACTTAAAAGGTGCAGTGACCATTATCATTTGAAGGAGATTTTCTGTGATAGCGCAGTCAAAGGATACTGGTTTAACCTGAGCATATAATAACTCAGGCATTATATTGTCGCCTTTTTCTTTAGCAGTATAGAGTGCATCATATGCACCTTGTAAAAGTATAGGCTGCCACGTTTCATATTGTTTGATAGTGTATTCTATACTACAAATATATATGCCCGAATTCCAGAAATATTGATTGTGATTTAGGTTAAGATAATGTTGTGCTTGTTTAATATCTGGTTTTTCGGTAAATTGCTCAGTCTTATAAACTCCTTTTGATATTTCTTCTTTTATCTTAATATATCCATATTCTGTACTGGGGAAGCTTGGAGTAATCCCAATCGTACACAGGCCAAATTTTGAAGCGTATTTTAATCCCTTGTTTATAGTTTTGAAATATTCTTGACCATAATCTATAGAATGGTCTGAGGGTAACAACATTACCATATCGTAGCCACTTTCTTTGGCATGAATTATTGATATTATACTGCAGATAGCTGTGTTTCTGGCAATAGGTTCAATGATTAAGTCGACATCAATATTCAGAACTTTAATTTGCCTTTTTGCAATTGATGAATATTGCTTTGTAGTAATAATGGTAGGTCTTCCAAAACATCTATTGGCAGCAATTACTTTTTGCATTAAGCTTTGCTTTCCGTCTACGGCAATGAATTGCTTTGGATATGGTCGCCTTGATAAAGGCCATAATCTGGTGCCTATGCCGCCAGCCAGGATTATTGGTTTTATTTTCATCTATAAGTTGATTTTGTGTATATAATGTAACTTATAGTATAAAAAAGAGATAGGGTCTATATAAATAATATTATAGCTTAGGATTTAACCAATGCATTTACATAAAACCCTCTAAAATATTTGACGTTATGGTAAATGCAAATTATGCTTCGCTACAGGTTTAATTTGAGGAAGACTATGTTTAAACAGTTTAAAATAATTTATGTCGCCGCATTACTAATATTAGCACCATTATTCGCTAATGCAGAAGCCGAAATTAGGCATATTACACCACCTAAGCTAGACTCAGCACACCTTGACAGAAAAATATTATGTCATAGGCCCATGCGTCATGGCAGCCCCAATATGTCAATTGAAAAAGTTGGCAGCAAAGTAGTGGCTAACAACTATGGTCATGGTGGTAGTGGTTGGACACTTGGTCCTGGTTCCGCTAGCTATGTAAATAATCAGTTAATTAATTCTAAAGGTGCTACTGATTTACAGAAAGATTCTCCTATTACCATTATAGGTGGTGGGGCTCTAGGTTTATATACAGCTTATGACCTATATGAGAAAGGGTATCGAAATATAACGATTGTTGCGCAGCAATTTGATTCTTTACCATCTCATAATGCGGGAGGTTTATTAGCGCCTGTTTCTATGGATAATGATCCAGAAATGCAAAAAATTATTGAACAAATCGGTATTGATGCTTACATATTTTATCAAGCAGTTGCAGAGAAAAAGCACCCTTATTTTAAGAAAGGAGCAGTTATTGTACCTACTTATTTTGCCAATAGGGAAGATTCTGGTTTAGAGCCATATGTTGGTAAGGTAATGCAACCGGCAAAAGATGTAATTCTAGATTTTGGTAATGGTACTACCCGTGAGATGGTTTCATATGATGATGGTATATTTATTGATACCTCCGAAATGATGGATAGTCTTATGTCATATGTAAAAAATAAAAAAATCAAATTGATAAATAAAAAAATCACCTCCTTTGATGATATTAACACTAAATATATAATAAATTGTAGTGGTATGGGAGCAAAGGAACTGAACCATGATGATAAGATGGTTTCTATTCAGGGGCATTTAATTATGCTAAAAGATCAAAAACCTGCCGATTTGCAATATATGATTTTAGTATATTTCGGTGAAGGTAAAACAGAAGCTGGACAAAAAATTAAACGTTCATTCTATATTTTCCCTAAACACTTACCAAATAGTAGCCCTAACGATGTTGGAGTATTAGGTGGAACATTTATTGAAAATGCCACTGCAACAACTCCAAATAAAAAGGAGTTTGATATTGTAGTGAAAAATGCAAAAGACTTCTACGGTATAAAATAGAATAACTTAAAAGTTACTGATGAATATCAGATTACTTAGATACTTCGTCAGTAACTTCTTCTTCAATTTTAGCAATTGGGTGGTTTGCTTCAATATCAATAATTTCAGATTTAGAAGTAACTAGATGATAGCGCTCGATAGGGTGATCAATGATTTTTTTACCGGTTTCTATGCCGAGTTTTTGTATACCTCTTGCACGAGAAAGAAAATTGCGGTTAAAAGAGGCAGCGAATTTATCATAATTATTCACCATATTCTGAATATTATGCCCAAGTTTTTGAGAATATTCAGCCATCGTTGCGATGGAAGTTAACAACTTCCTGACTTCTTCAATAATCAGCTTATGGTTTTCCAAGCGCCTATAATCTGAAATCTGAAACTTAGCAAAGGACAACATATTCATAAGACCTGCAGGGCCTACTGGAAAAATATTATTTTCCCAAGCTTTCTGCAAAAAATGTTTATCTGCGGCAAGAATTTTCTCAATAGCTTGTTCTGTAGGAACAAACATCAAAGTAATTATATTGCTAAAATTTTCTTCTTTATTTTGTAGGCTCAATAAAATATTTTCTGCATAATCCTTACCACTTAAGGATTTGAGATGGCTATTCATTGTTTTACTTAAGCTACTTGTGTCCTGATCATTATCTACTAAAAATTTTGAGGCTTTTGCATCTATAACCATTAGATTGCCAGAAGGTAAAAAAATTACCGCATCAGGCCTTATTTTAAAGTTATCAGTTGTTGTTACTGAATATTGAATAATAAAATCCAGATTGGGGCGAAGGCCGGATGCTTTTAAAATATTTTCAAGCGTAATCTCGGCAAGTAAGCCTGCTCCAGTAGGCGAGAGCAGTGATTGTTTAATAATATCTACTGTTTCTTTCGAATGCTCTATATCTTTACCTAAAGTGCCTACAATTTTTATAAGGCGTTCAAACTCACTATTGAATTTAGTGGCGGAATCAGCAATATTTTTCTCAGTTAATTCTCTTGATTCACGGCTTTCTCGTTTATGGCTTTCAATTAGCTGTTTTGATAGTTCGTTACCAAGATCAAATAAAGCACTTTTTGCTACAAGCATCGACTCTTGCTTAACCTTTTCTGATTCAGTCATTAATTGGTTAAGATAATTCACTTTTCCTGATAGTTGCTCAACCTGTTGAATGTAAGTAATCTTCTCTTGCTGCAAAATTTGATTTTGTTGACTTAATATAGACTGGTTATTTGACAGAAATTGTAATTCTACTGCTAGTTTCGTTGATTTATGATAAAACCAAACCAGCATAGTGAATAGGACAAATGCTAGTAGTGATAGGGATACAATAATATATAGCATTAATCCTTAAGACCCCTAAAATTTAACAAATGATTTTTATTTATAATATCTGCTGGTACTTTTATTTCTTATATCCACTTAAATACCATGCACTATTTTTTCCTTAAGAAAGCTGGGATATCGTGAATCTCATTTTCCATATTATTCTTTTGAGATACTGGTGGAGTATGGCTTGCCGGTTGTTCTGCAGCTTGATTAGGGTTCGATTTTAGCGAGTTCCACATCCTACTAAGTAGCGATGTTTTAGGCATCTCAGTTTCTGGTTGGAGTGCTGCGATATTCACAGCTGTTACTGGGATGTTAAAATTGAGCTGCTCTATCTCTAAATTGTCTGTATCTGGGTGTTCATTATCATATTGCGTGAAATTCGGTATTTCTTCTGGAACAATTGTCTCTTGAACTTCTGGCTCACTGGAAGGTATCGTCGGTATAGCTGATTTAGTTACTGGTGTAGCAAGATGTTTATGTGTAAGAGCTTGGTCTGCGTCAATACCGGTAGCTACCACAGATACTCTTATTACGCCATTTAATTCTGGGTTAAAAGTAGAGCCAAAAATAATGTTGGCATCAGTATCTCCAACTTCTTCTCTAATTCGATTAGCAGCACTATCCACTTCGAATAAGGTCATATCAATACCGCCGGTAATATTAATTAATACACCTCTAGCCCCACGCATTGAACTATGATCAAGGAGTGGGTTAGAAATGGCTGCTTCTGCTGCTTTAACAGCTCTATCATCGCCTGAGGCCTCACCTGTTCCCATCATAGCCTTACCCATTTCGCTCATTACAGTTCTGATATCAGCAAAGTCAAGATTAATTAGACCAGGCATAATCATAAGATCAGTGACTCCTCTAACCCCTGCATGTAACACGTCATCGGCCATCTTAAAGGCATCAGCGAAGGTGGTTTGTTCATTTGCTATACGGAATAAATTCTGGTTTGGAATTACTATCAAAGTATCTACAAATTTCTGTAAATCCAAAAGTCCTTGGTCGGCTGTTTTTAAACGGTGTTTTCCTTCGAAATGGAAAGGTTTTGTTACCACTCCTACAGTAAGAATGCCTAAATCTTTGGCAATTTTTGCTACTACTGGTGATGCACCTGTACCGGTACCTCCGCCCATACCAGCGGTTATAAACACCATGTTGCTGCCTTCCAGGTATCTTCTGATTTCATCTGCGGATTCTTCTGCGGCAAGTGCTCCAACTTCAGGTGAAGCTCCAGCTCCAAGACCTTTGGTAATTGCTACTCCTAGCTGGATCTTATTTTCACATAAAGAGTGTTCTAGTGACTGTGCATCGGTATTTGCAATAACGAAATTAGCTCCTTGCAGTTTTGCAAGTAACATATTATTCACAGCATTGCCACCAGCCCCTCCCACACCAAAAACAGTGATCACTGGTTTTAAAACTATATTTTCTGGTGCTTTAAAATGTAGAGCCATAAGGTTAATTCCATCCGATAAATACTAATTGCCCCTAGTATAGTAAATAGCTTATAAATTTCTACTATTTTATTATACCATATTTTCAGCTACTACCCACTTATCAAATTCTTCTGAGGTTAATAACTTTAACTGTATCGCAGCTTCTTTTAAAGTTATGCCGTCCTTATAGGCTTTTTTAGCAACTTTTGCAGCATTATCATAGCCTATATGCGGATTCAGAGCGGTTACTAGCATTAATGACTGATCTCTTAATTGATTTATACGGTCAATATTTGGTTCTATTCCATCTACGCAATTAGTAACAAAACTATTAACCGCAGAGGAAAGTAAATCAATAGATTGTAATATGTTATATATTATTACCGGTTTAAAAACATTCAACTCCAGATGGCCGTTTGATCCGGCTATTGTTACTGCTACATTATTCCCCATAACCTGGGCACATACCATAGTTAGTGCCTCTACCTGAGTAGGGTTGACTTTTCCTGGCATAATAGATGAACCAGGTTCATTTTCAGGTAAATGTAATTCGCCAAATCCACATCTTGGTCCTGACCCGAGTAGTCTGATATCGTTTGCTATTTTCATTAAACTTACTGCTAAGGTATTTAATGTACCGGAGAATTCTACCAGTGCATCGTTAGCAGCTAGTGCTTCAAATTTATTTTTGGCGGTTTTAAATGGAAGGCCAGTGTGAACAGCAACTTTCTCAGCAAATTTAGGGGCAAATTCTTGACGGCAATTTATACCTGTGCCCACTGCAGTTCCGCCTTGCGCTAAAAAATAGACCTTTTCCAAGGATTTTTTTATACGTTCTATGGAGTACTCTACTTGAGTAGCATAACCAGAAAATTCTTGCCCAAGGGTAATCGGGGTTGCGTCTTGCATGTGGGTGCGACCAATTTTGACTATTTTATCCCAAGATTTTCTTTTCATCTCTAGAGCATTATGTAATTTAGTTAGGGTCGGGATTAGTTCTTGCACGCTAACTAGCACTGTTGCAATATGCATAGCAGTAGGAAAAGAGTCGTTGGATGATTGTGCCATATTGACATGATCGTTTGGATGAATCGGGGCTTTCCCACCTTTCGTACCAGTCAGCTGTTCGTTAGCGATGGATGCTATCACCTCATTCATATTCATGTTTGTTTGAGTACCAGAGCCAGTTTGCCATACTACCAAAGGAAACTGATCATCAAATTCTCCGTCTAATATTCTGGTAGCGGCCTTGTTTATAGAATCTGCTATATTAGCTTGCAGATCACCGAGTTCTGTATTAACACTTGCTGCACACATTTTTAAAATTGCTAGCGCTCTAATCAATTGTATAGGCATTTTTTGGTGGCCTATTTTGAAATTTTCAAGTGATCGTTGCGTTTGTGCTCCCCAATAAAAACTATCTTCTACTTTTATCTCCCCGAAGGAGTCAGTCTCAATTCTATAATTTTTCATAATTTTATTACTCTAAAAATAATTTCAATTTACGATAAAATAGGACTTAACTCAATCTATTTTAAAAGGTATAGTTATAAGCGTCATCAAATAATTTGTTGGCATGTATAACGCTAGCTTGTATAATGTTATAAGTTGTTCCATGTTTAATCTTATGCGGTAAGGTAAAAATGCACTGGCTTTTTAATGTTCTTCTGAATAATAGTTTTTTCAAGAGATTTATCCCTAAACAAGATATTAAACTGCAGTTTATTCAGGAGGATAAGCTTAATGAAAAGCAACCTGCTCGTGATCATTATGAGAGCTTAAATAGTATACATTGAGATAGGGTTATAAATAAAACCTTGTAATGGCGAGCTGCCATAGGCAAGCATGGCCATCCAGAAAACTGGATCACCCCACCGCTTTGCAGCGGCTCGTGATGACGATAGTTTGGTCTATACATACTCTACTTGGCACAATCTTTTACTATCTTTCAATATTTCTAAATTAATTTTGATTCTCGGCCTTGGCAATATATCTTCGATTATTTCTGGCCATTCAATTAAGCAAACATTTCCAAGTAGAGCATCTTCTATACCTAGTTCGTAAATTTCATCGGGGTGCTTTAAACGATATAGGTCGAAATGGTAAATTGTGAAACTTGGAGTCTGATAAATTTGCAATAAATTAAAAGTTGGGCTAGTAACTTCAGTATCCTTGCTACAAAGTTGTTTAATAATCTCACGGCAAATAAATGTTTTACCACTACCCAAATCTCCTGAAAAAGTGATAATGTCACCCGGTTTAATCGCTTCCGCAAGGGTGCAGGCCAACTTTACAGATTCTTGCTCATTATTTAGTATAATTAAAGATTGATTAGACATAAGGGATATTTTGTCTCAGCTAAGGAGAGAAGATGGTCGGAGCAGAGAGATTCGAACTCCCGACCCTCTGGTCCCAAACCAGATGCGCTACCAGGCTGCGCCATGCTCCGTTTTTGTATATACTCTTCTGCTTTTAAGAGTAATAATATTTTACTTATTCAAGTTAAGAAAATCTAATTTTATAAGAATTTTATAAGACTAGCATCGTCTTATTGTATAAACTATAATGTAAGGCAAATCAATTTCTTTGTTTTAAAACATAAATATTTCTCAAATGTCTTTATTGCATGCATCGATATTAACCATATTTCCAGAGATGTTCCCTGGTACTTTACAATATTCCCTTGCTGGTCAGGCATTGAAGAAAGGTATATGGTCATATGATGTGATAAATATTAGAGATTTTGGTTTAACTAAGCATAAAAATGTCGATGATGAAGCATATGGGGGAGGGAGTGGTTTGATCATGCGGCCAGATGTTCTTGGAAACTGTATAGATTATGCATTATCCCTAAAACCTGGTGCAAAAATATATTACCCATCCCCTAGGGGAAAATTGTTTAACCAGAATACTGCTCATGAGATTACAAAGCAAAAAAATATAATAATTTTATGTGGACGCTTTGAAGGGATTGACGAACGTGTAATTGAAGAGTATAATGTGGAAGAAATTAGTGTCGGGGACTATATCCTATCAGGTGGCGAAGTGGCTGCGCTTTCGATCCTTGATAGCGTCATTAGATTACTTCCAGATGTTTTGGCTAATCAAGATACGCTTACGTCAGAGTCTTTTGAAGAAAATGGTGAGTTTAAGGGATTGTTAGAATGCCCTTTATATACTAGGCCAGCAAAATGGAAAGGCAAAGTGGTTCCAGAGGTGTTGCTATCTGGAAATCATAGTTTGATTGACAATTGGAAAAAGGCCCAATCTATAGAGATTACGAAGAAAAGAAGACCGGATTTATTAAATTAGATAAAAGTTTAAGTATATGAATATTATTGAAGAGTTTGAAAAAAATCAGATTGTTGAGTTGACAAAAAATAAGACCATTCCTGATTTTAAAGCTGGTGATACTGTAAAGGTCACCGTTAAAATTATAGACCGTTCCATTGAGAAAGATGGTAAAGAAAAGCTGCTTGAAAGGTTCCAAATATACGAAGGTGTAGTAATTGCCAGAAGAAATTGTGGAGTTGCTTCTTCTTTTATGGTGCGTAAAGTTAGCCATGGGGAAGGTGTAGAAAGAAGATTTATGCTTTTCTCACCGATTGTACATTCTATTGAAGTCGTGAAGTATGGTATAGTTCGTCGTGCTAAGCTATACTACCTGAGAAAATTAAGCGGAAAAGCTGCTAGAATTAAGGAAAGACTTAGAGTTAATACAAGTAAAACTACAAAAAGCAAGGTGACGGCTTAGGAGAGTCAACTCCTACATCATAAGGTATCATTCCTACGTCCTGATGTCATTCCCGCGAAAGCGGGAATCCAGAGAGATCCGGAAACGAGTTCGGGATAAGACCTATACACTGAACGGTGCATTAATTTTGAGCCATGTTTATGAACCGGCACAATCCAAAAAATATGGCAAAAGTCTACTAACAGTCCTGTATCACGTTTTGCGGAGATCTTCTGCTTTCTTAAAACTCTCCTGTGCTTTATCATTTTTACCTAAACTCTGCAAAGCAACACTTTGACTATAATAAGCATCAGTATAATCAGGTTTATATTTGATTGCCAAATTATAGGCTGTAATTGCTTCTGAATACTTTCCTAATTCTCCTAGAGCAATCCCTTTGTTGTTATAGGCCTCTCAGCAAGATCAGGCTGATATTTAATTGCCAAATCATAAGCTATAATTGCTTCTTCAAATTTACCTTGTGCCGCTAAAGCATTACCTCGCTCGGAATCCTGCTGGCAACTTGCCATCACTAAGTTTAGTGAAAAAAAGGAACACATAGAACGGGAGTATTAGTTGTTTGATATTAAAATTTTTATCTTATTTCTAATTATTAAGCTTAATTATTATGAATGCCTTTATCATACTTAAACCCCAGAGAGTTTAGCAAGTGCAAAGTTTCGAGCAAGGGCAGCCCAATAACGTTAGAGTGGGAGCCATATATACTTGGAACAAAAACCTCGGCATAGCCGGATATTCCGCATCCGCCAGCTTTATTAAGTCCTTCACCTGAGCTACAGTAAAACTCAATTTCCTCTTCGCTCAGCCGTTTAAACTTAACAATAGTCTCCACCACTTTTTGTCTAGTCGTATTAGTGTTTCCAGTCTTCCTGATGACACAAATACCAGTGTGAACTCTATGGCGTTTGCCAGATAGCAAGGTCAGGCAATATCTCACATCATCATCTGTTAGGGCTTTAGGCAATACTCGTCTGCCGTGTGAGGTGACTGTATCTGCGCCAATGATTAAGGCATCATAGTCTATTTGCTTGGCGACATGAGTTGCCTTCTCATATGCCAACCGAGTAGCTAGTTTACTTGGCAACTCACCGGCATACTCTGTTT
>JAJZHL010000168.1 GCA_021804505.1 Pseudomonadota bacterium
CCGCTTTTTTAAGTCCACCAACTAGCTGTGAATACACCATACCATGAATACGCGCAGCAGCATTAATTCTTTGAATCCAGAGGCCTCTAAAATCACGCTTACGATTCCTACGATCTCTATAGGCATACTGCAAAGCTTTTTCTACTTTTTCTATTGCTATACTAAAGCAATTATTAGACCTTCCTCTATATCCTTTTGCAAGTTTAAGAATTTTTTTATGACGATTTTTGGAAATTTTTCCTGATTTTACGCGTGACATATCTCACTCCTCTCCTTTAAATTATTTTATACCATATGGTAAGAAAAACTTTTTGATATTCTTTGCATCTTGATCGCAAAGAATTGTTGTTCCTCTAAGGTTACGAAGCTGAGCTTTTGTACGTCGTCTCATAAAGTGTTTTTTTCCAGCTTGAGATGCAATAACCTTACCTGTAGCAGTAAGCTTAAAGCGTTTCTTAACAGCTGATTTTGTTTTTAATTTTGGCATAATATCCTTCTACGATTGGTATTTTTAAAGACTAATAGCAAAAATAGGCATACCAATAGCCACGTTGCTAGAGGGAGTAGTATAGTGTTTTTAAGTACCTAGCGCAAGCTAAATTTTATATTGAAAAAGAATTACCACATCCGCATTTGGTTTTTGCTTGAGGATTCCTAACTTCAAAATAAGAAGTCCCTAATTCTTCAATAAAATCAAGTATACTATCAGTCATATATTGCTGAGATATTGAGTCTATAACCACTTGTGTCTCTCCACCTTTGACAACAACATCATCTCGTGCTATCTCACTAGTTGGAACAAGGGTAAAATTGTATGAAAGACCTGAACATCCCCCTCCATTCACTTCTATCCTAAAGGCTAAATCCTGGCTCTTCTCCAGTTTAATTAGCTCATTTATCCTTCGAAATGCATTTTCCGTAACTTCTATTGACATTTGTGTTTTTGCAATTAAGTTAGAATTTGAGCATAATTAGAAATTATTATTTTGCAAGGGCTTCATCTAAAATACCTTGAAATGCTTTGTATGTACTTCTATATTGACGTAACTTATTAATCACTGGAAGTGCTTAAAATTTAAATTAGGAGTTAAAATGCTTGCTCAATATGCAGTAGACCCAGCTAAGAGTAAAGGTAGGTTATATCAAGAATTACCTACTTCTTATAGAAATGAATTCGAACGTGATCGTGATCGTATAATTCATTCAAAAGCGTTTAGGCGGCTACAGTACAAAACTCAAGTATTTATTAATCATGAGGGAGACCATTACCGAAATCGCCTCACACATTCTATTGAAGTTTCTACTGTTGCTCGTTCTATTGCCAATACACTTGGGCTGTCAAGCGATTTAGCTGAGACTGTAGCCCTTGCTCATGATCTTGGTCACACTCCATTTGGTCATGCTGGGGAAGTAGCTCTTAATGAGTGTATGCAAGATTATGGCGGTTTCTCACACAATTCTCATACCTTAAAAATCTTGACAAAATTAGAAAAAAGATATGCCTCATATGATGGTTTAAACTTAACCTGGGAAGTGCTAGAGGGAATAGTCAAGCATAACGGACCTATAGTTGATAATACCCCAACTTATATAACAAAATATAATCTACAAAATGATCTGGATTTAAAGAGATACTCTTCAGCAGAAGCTCAAATTGCCTCGCTTGCGGACGATATAAGTTATATTGCTCATGATCTAGAGGATAGCCTTGTAGCTAAAATTATTGATTTCAATCACTTGACTGAGATCCAGTTTATTGATCAATATGTTTATGAGGTAAAATCTAAATTTTCCGATATTACCACCTCACGCTTGATTTATGAGGTGGTACGTAAATTGATGAGTGATATGGTAACTGACTTATTATTGCAAACAAATAGTAATTTACAGAAACAGCAAATATTGACCATAGAAGATATTAGAAACCTTGATTACCAAATTGTTGATTTTACTGATTTAACAAAAAGCCGCATTATAGAAATTAAACAATTTTTATTTAATAAGGTGTACAAACATAATAAGCTTACGGCTATGACCTTAAAATGTCAGAAAATTATCCAAGAATTATTTAAAATTTATATGGATAATATAGATTTATTACCTTTCAACTGGAAAGAGCTAATTGCTACCGAAGATAAAAGATCAAGGGCTAATATAGTGGCTGACTATATAGCTGGAATGACTGATCGTTTTGCCATACAAGAATATCAGCAACTTTATTCTTTTAATTTAAACAATATGTAATTTATGAATATATTTAATCGGTTGCGAAATCATATAATAGATGCAGCAAGACAGATAATAACAAATGAAGAGATACTAAACGCAACCACTATAGAAATTCCTAAGGATAAGCTAAACGGTGATTTGTCATGCAGTATTGCGATGATCATAGGATCAAAGCAGAATACTAACCCGAAAGAGATAGCTAATAAACTTAAAGAAATATTATCGAAGCACCCTTATATAGCATCTATGGAAGTAGCTGGCCCAGGCTTTATCAATTTTACTATTAGGGCCAATTGCTGGCAAGATTCCATTAAAGATATACTTTCAGATGAGAAAGAGTTTTTTAAAGTAAATATTGGCAAAAATTGTAAAGTAAATATTGAATATGTCTCTGCAAATCCAACTGGTCCCATGCATATAGGGCATGCTAGAGGCGCTGTTTATGGGGACGCTTTAGCTAGAATTCTGATCAATACCGGCTATTCTGTAACAAAAGAATATTACGTAAATGATGCTGGTTCACAAATAAACAACCTAGTACAAACAGTAATTCTGCGATACAAAGAAGCATTAACTGGAGAAAAAGCTACGATACCTGAAGGCCTGTATCCAGGTGAGTACTTAATAGATGTAGCAAAAAAATTAGTAGCTCTTTATTCTGATAAGTTATTAAACACGGCAGAAAATGAAAGTTATGAAATAATC
>JAJZHL010000017.1 GCA_021804505.1 Pseudomonadota bacterium
CACGGCAATCACATTCAGATCTTTATCTGTAATTCTTAAAGCAAGTAGGGCTCCCATACATGCAGATGGTAGGGTAGATATAATAGTAACCGGATGGATATAGCTCTCATACAATACACCCAGCACAATATAGACCACAATTATTGCAGCAAGGAGCAAAAAGCCTTCATTATTCAAAGAATTTTGAAATACCTCAGCATCACCTTGAAAGCTGCCTTTCACATGATAAGGGAGATTAAGCTCTTGCGTAACTTTGTCTATCGCTGCTAATCCTGTACCCAAAGAGGTATTTTTAGCTAGATCAAAGGAAATAGTGATTAGAGGAAATTGATTTATGCGATTGATAATTAGAGACGCAGGTTTTACTGATATTTTACAAAATGTTCTAAGTGGGATCGGCCTTCCATTACTAGAAGGGAAATATAAATTATCCAATGACTTTATACTATTAATCATAGACGGTAACCCCTCAAGAATTACGTGATATTGATTACGTTGAGTAAAAATTGTAGATATTTGTCTCTGTCCATACATATTATACAAGGCCTCATCAATATCCTGCATGGTAATTCCAAGCTGTGAGGCAACGTCTCTATCAACTTCTATAAAAATTTGTAGGCCATTATCATGCTGATTGGTAGTAATGTTTTCTAGTTGCTGCAAATTGTTAAGCTTTGTTAACAATTTAGTACCCCACTGTGATAATTCCTCCTGATTTTGTGTGGTCAAGGAATATTGATATTTTGCTGGACTGACTGTATCGCCTACAGTCAAATCTTCGATTGGTTGCATGTAAAATTTAGCATCTTTTAATGTAGACAATTTTGAGTGCAGCCGAGTAATGATTTTGCTGACGTCTACTTTTCTCTCTTTAAGGGGCTTTAAAATAATAAGCATACGTCCTTGATTTATAGTAGTATTAACACCATCAATGCCAATAAATGAGGAGATATTTTCCACTGCTGCATCTTCCAGAATCACTTCTGCTAATTCTTGCTGTTTTTTTGCCATGCTTTGGAAAGAAATAGTTGGATTCATTATAGAGATCCCTTGTATAAGTCCAGTGTCCTGAACTGGGAAAAAACCTTTGGGAATCATATATAGTAGCATACCGGTTATAACCATTGTAGCTAGCAATATACTTAATGTAAGGTGCTGATGTTTTAGTACTATTAGCAAAGAGTCTCGATAACGGTCAATTAGGAAATTTAAATATTTTTCTGCTACTATTTCAAACTTTCCTTGAGTTCTTTCTTTTATACTTTTTAAAACCCGTGAGCATAGCATGGGCGTAAGGGTTAGAGAAACAAAAGCAGAAATCATTATAGTTACTGCCAGCGTAACAGCAAATTCATGAAACAATAAACCAACAATATCTTGCATAAAGAAAAGAGGGATAAGCACAGCAATGAGGGAAGCAGTTAGGGATAAGATAGTAAAACCGATTTGCTCAGCACCCTTAAATGCTGCATCAAGAGGATTCATTCCTTCTTCAATGTATCTTGAGATATTTTCTATCATTACAATAGCATCGTCCACTACAAAACCAGTTGCAATTGTTAGGGCCATCAATGTTATGTTATTCAGGCTAAAGCCCATAAGGTAAATTACAGAAAGACTTCCAACTAATGATAAGGGTACAGCAATACTTGGAATTATAGTTGCGCTAAATGTTCGCAAGAATATAAAAATTACCAATATCACTAATATAATGGAAAATATCAACTCAAATGTTACATCTGAAACTGATGCCCTAATTGTAGTAGTTTGATCACTGAGTACTAATATTTCAATAGCTTTGGGTAATGTTGCACTTAAAGTTGGTAAGAGTTCCTTGACGCTATCTGCTACCTTTATCACATTTGCGCCGGGTTGACGCATGATATTTAGTATTATTGCAGGCTGCTTGCCAACCCAGGCTGCTTGTCTAACATTCTCTACATCATCAATTACGTTGGCTATATCGCACAAGCGTACAGGGGCATTATTCTTGTATGAAACTATTAGAGGGGAATAATCCTTAGCTGATAGAAGTTGATCATTACTATTGATTGTGTACGCTAAACTTTTCCCGTCAAAGCTTCCTTTAGCTGCATTCACATTTGCGTTGGTTATTGCGTTTTGTATATCGCTTAGTGATATACCTAAACTTGCGATCTTAGTGGGATTCACTTGTATTCTTACAGCAGGGCGTTGCCCTCCACTGATACTAACAAGGCCTACACCAGAAACTTGAGAAATCTTTTGAGCAAGCCTAGTTTCAGCAATATCTTCTAAAGACCTTAAATTAAGAGTTCTTGAGGTGAGAGCGAGGGTGATAATCGGAGCATCCGCAGGGTTTACTTTACTATAAATTG
This sequence comes from Pseudomonadota bacterium, assembly GCA_021804505.1. Taxonomy (GTDB): domain Bacteria; phylum Pseudomonadota; class Alphaproteobacteria; order Rickettsiales; family Rickettsiaceae; genus Tisiphia. Next base: position 2,358 of record JAJZHL010000017.1, read on the forward strand.
GCGGATTTGGTAAATCAGTTGGTAAATACCCTGAAGCGGCATTAATAGCAGCCTGCACTTGTTGTTCAGCGACATCAAGATTCATATTAAGCTCGAATTGTAAGGTAATCAGTGAAGATCCACTTGAACTTGTTGAAGACATTTGTTTTAACCCTGACATTTGTCCCAATTGTCTTTCAAGTGGAGTAGTAACAGAAGAGGCCATGACGGTTGGGTCAGCTCCAGGGTAGAATGTTGTAACCTGCATTGTTGGATAATCAATGTCTGGTAACGCTGAAATGGGTAAAAATTTATAGCTTAAGATGCCTGCAAATATTATAGCTGCCATCAGTAGGGAAGTAGCGATAGGTCTAATAATGAATGGACTGGAGATACTCAATCTTTATCTCCGTTTGAGGATATCACTACCTTAGTACCATCAGTTAGCCGATCTATACCTTGGACTGCAACTTGTTGATTTTCTGAAATACCGGAGGTAATTACGGTGTCATTATTATATGTAAAGCCTATAGTAACCGCCTGAGTAGTTATTGTATTATTTTGTACGAGATAAACAAAGACTCCGTTAGGTCTATACTGAATAGCAGTTGTGGGAACTGTTACAGCATTCTTTATAGTATCAACATATAACTTTATGTTGGCGAACTGATTACCAAATAAACTATAATTTGCATTACTAAACTGGGCTTCTAGTTTAACTGTTCCGGTAGTTAGGTCTACCTGGTTATCAATGGCATGCAAAGTGCCAGTCGCAAGAAGTTTATCCTGTTGATGATCATATGCTTCTACCTTTAACTTACTGTGCTTATTAAAGCTGGTTGCAATATTGGGTAAATCCGTCTCCGGAATAGCAAATATAATATATATTGGGTCTATGCTGTTAATGATTGCAATAGGTTGTGTATCATTTGTCTGTACTAAATTTCCTTCTGTCACCTGAGATATACCGATTACCCCATCAATTGGAGAAGTAATAGTGCAGTAAGATAGATTTACTTTAGCAATATCTACCATAGCTTTATCAATTTTTATGGTACCCTCGTATTGCTTAACTAGAGCGGTTTGGGTATCTAATGTTTGCTGGGAGATTGAATTTTGCTTCCATAACATTTTATAGCGCTTTAGGTCAAGCTTAGCATTTTCAAGCAGGGCGGTGTCTCGTTCTAACTGCCCTTGGGACTGAAGTAACTGTGCCTGATATGACCTTGGATCGATTTGTGCAATAATCTGTCCTTTTTTTACTCTCTGTCCATTCTCGAATAATAATTGAAGCAATTGCCCATTTACTTGCGTTCTGACGTTTACGCTCATTTTCGGTGTCACTGTACCAAGAGCGTTTATAATAACAGGTACGTCTTGAATTCTACTGCTTGCCACTGTTATAGGAACCCCTACGTTACCTTGGGTTCTAAAACCATGATGGGTAATTAGGTAGATTAACAAGCAAATAAACACTAAAGAGATGCAGATAGTATATATCGGGTGATGTTTGCACCAGGAGTTTAAGGCTTTAAGTCTCTGCCAATCTTTCAGTTTTAAAATTGTTTTATTTAACCATTTCATTTAGCGCCTCCGGTTACCTGCTAATGTGTCAATCAATATGAAAGAAGTTATCACAACAATAAAAAATATTATAAAAGAATTCTTAGACTTACATAAAGTTGATAAGGATTATGGTAATAGAGTTGCATATTTAGATTAGTCCTAGTCTTAGCTATGGTTTAGATGCCTGGTAATATGTTGTTTCAAGCAATGAATTTTGTGATAAACGAGATCGAAGACAGTTAAAGTCGATAGTTTGGGCTTCCTGGTCCTGACATGCACAAACGAATATGTAGCCACGATCATCCTTAACTTGCTGTATGCATTGGCCGCATATCCCTTTCATCATACATTGCATTGGGGAATTTATGCTTATTATCAGCTTAGTTCCTTTATGGAAATATACATTTTTGTTATTTTCTACTGCTTCCATCATTTCAGTAGAACCTATGCATATTATCATATCAGTAGCGGAATCTGTTTGACTGAGTAGCCTCATGCCATCAAGAACAGTACCTTTGAGGCTAAAATCGTGCGGCCTATTTTTGGTTAATATTCCTTCTTCACAACACCATACGACTATATCAGCCGATTCTTCAATTTTTTCCTGGTAAAATCTATCTAGTAAGTTTTTATAAGCTGCTAAGTATTTAATTGTACAGTTATGTTCTTTTAAAGCTTGTGCTATAGGCAATAAAGAGGCATTATTTATCCCCCCGCCAATTAATACTATATTAATGTTTCGTAATATTTCTGTCGCTTTACCGCTTGGTCCCATTAATACTACTTGTTCTCCTACTTTAAGAGATCTGCACAATTTACTGGATAGTCCATTCTCTCTAATTATCAGATGAATAAGCCCTTTTTCTTTATTAACATAAGACCCTGTAAGAGCCAATGGTTCCATAACCTGAGCAATATTTTTAGAGAAATTCTGTAAACGAAAAAATTGCCCTGGTTGAAAATTGGTGGCAGCAAGAGGGGAGTGGATCACTAACTCTATTACTGTATCAGTTAAAGTATTAACTTGGTGAATTCTACTTGCAAATAAGAAATTAATTTTTGCCAGAAACTCTTGATAACTGATAGAGAAATTTGGTGGGTTTTTTGCAAGCTGTCTGCTAATATTCCTATACCCTTCCTTACTGTTAGCGAGGGCCTTAACTACACTACCTGCAAATTCAGGATTACAATCACCAAAGTACGTTATCTTGTTCTCAAAGCGCCCATGATTAAACGCATTAGTTTCAGTGCCTGCGGCAATAATAATGGTCTTTGCTTTAACTTTTTTATTTATTCCTAAATTATTAAACTCTATTGATTCTACGTAATTATATTTATCCACGTTCACAGCTAAAGGTATCATGTCTTCGATAAATTCTATACCTGCTGCCATAGCATACATGACTTCCTCAGGATTAAGCTTATAGGCAGGAGAATCTTGAAGTTTTCTTCTATAATAAATGGTTGCATAGCCCAATTCTTTCAGGATTTTCTGTACCGATTTTTTATCTTTTGCTTGCCTAAATGCTCTTGCATGTTCTATAAATTCTTCAGCAATTAACCTATCCTCTTCCGACCAGTTTTTCTCTGTATTATTTCTACCTTTTTGTTTTATTGATAGTTCGTATTGTTTAGAGAATTTTTCTACTTGCACCTTATAATAATTTAGGCTCTCAGTCGCTGCATCGAGAGAAGTAAGTCCTCCTCCAATTACCGCAATTGGCATTCTTATAAGTAAGTTAGTATTTGTTTTTTCTAGGAACGCACCTCCAGACTGCAGAGTCATTAGAAAATCTGAAGCAGTTCTTACTCCTTTTGCAAGAAAATTCTCCATTTGAACAATTTTAGGCTTTCCTGCCCCAACACATAATGCAATATGGTCAAAACCTAGTTCGAAGGCTTGCTCTATAGTTATATTGGTTCCTAAGGCTATCCCACCAAACAGCTGGATATTACTACTTCTTTGTAATATTAAACGCAGTATAGTTAAGTTGTTTTTATCCCATCTTGAAGTAATACCGTATTCAGCAACCCCCCCAAAACCTGCCGGTATTTTTTCTGATAAATTTTCTTTATGCCCTAGCCAGTATTTGATAGGTTCATTTATATCAAAATTTAGAGGATTAATCTTTAAACCATCAATAGCTATGACATTATGTCCTTCTCTTGATAAATAATAGCTTAAACTAAAACCAGCAGGCCCAAGACCTACTACTAGGATTTTGTAATTGGTCGCAGGTTTCGGTAGAGGGGTGGCAATATTAAGAGGGTTCCATTTGGTAAGTAATAAGTAGATTTCAACTCCATAAGGTAATAATAAAGTAGATTCTAAAATATTGGATTCTATAACCGGGATATCTACAGGATCCTGCTTCTGATAAATACAGGCATTAGAACAATCGTTGCAAATCCTATGGCCAGTAGCAGCAAGCATTGGGTTATCAATGATAATGATAGCTAGAGCAGCTAAATTAAAACCCTTCGATTTTACATAATTCATCTCAGAGATTTTTTGTTTTAAAGGACAGCCATTCTTTTGTGATATACCATGAGACGGTAATCCTTTAGAGCATGAATCTTTTCCTAGGTGATGGCAATATATACAGTAATGGGCAGCATTTAGTGCTGACTCTAAATTTAATGATGGATCGAAGTAATCAAACCCTACCCTGACACATTTTTTATATTGATTTATTTTTCTATAGTCTATTAATTGGCCATTTTCTTTCTTATGTGGGGCAGAAAATAGTACAGAATCAATATCATTATAAACAGCAAGAGCAGCATATTTTGCTGCCAGGTCTAACTCGGCTGCATAGACGATATCGTCTGATAACCACTCTAATACTTGTTGAGCGAACCTTGTTTCGGTAAATTTCCCGCCAAAAAGTTCCAGCATAGATTTTGATAAATATTCAAAATTTATACTTTGTAATTTTTCTGGCGGATATTTTTTGACAGCAATGCGCTGGATAAATTTTCTTTTACATTCGTATAGTATGTCGAACTCCTTGTGACGATACCTAGACTTTACAACTTGTTGCTCAATCATAAATAATTCAGCTAAGAAATCATCAAGAATAGGGGCGATTTCTAGCAAGAAGTTAGAGAAGCTTTTATTGTCTATATTGCCAGGGCTGCTTCTAAATGATAGAAGCGCCTCAAGAAGGGGTGGCTCATTATCTCTTAAAAAAGCCAAGAAAGTCTGATCTAACTTCTTAAGGCCATCAATATTATGTAAATCAGCGAAATCCAGACCAAAGGCAAGCTTCATTATTTATATGCAATTTTCTGCGATTATATTGAAGAATTAATCCACTCTACAATTGAATTTTTTGGTAAAGCTCCGATCTTAGTATCTACTAATTTGCCATTTTTATAAATCGTCATTGTAGGGATACTGCGTATACCGACAGTAGATGGAGTGTTAGGATTTTGATCTATATTTAATTTAACGATCTTTACTTTGTCCTGAAATTCTTTCGCAAGTTCTTCTATAATAGGTGTAAGCATTTTGCACGGTCCGCACCATTCAGCCCAGAAATCAACTAACACTGGTATATTAGATTTTAGCACTTCTTCTTCAAAGGTGTCGTCAGTTATATTATTTGCCATAAAATTCTCCATTTTAACATTAGTATATTTGGTAAATCTAGTATTGTAAATAGTTGCTTCAGTATATAATGACATACTAATAGTAGAGTAAATCATGGGACTCTAGAGTTTATAAATAATCTTTTAGATACTGTCCAGTATAGCTCTCAGCACAAGCAGCTATATCCTTTGGAGTACCAGTTGCCACTATTTTGCCACCTTTATCCCCACCTTCAGGCCCAACATCTATAATATAATCCGCAGTTTTTATTACGTCCATATTATGTTCAATTACCATCACGGTATTACCCATATCAACTAATTTATGCAATACTTTCAATAACTTATTTATATCATCAATATGCAAACCAGTTGTTGGTTCATCTAATATATATAAAGTCTTACCCGTAGAGCGTTTAGATAACTCTTTTGCTAGCTTCACTCTTTGAGCCTCTCCTCCAGATAAGGTAGTAGCGGATTGACCAATTTTAATGTAACCAAGCCCAACTTCGTTTAGGGTTACAAGCTTTTCATATATAAGAGGGACTTTAGCAAAAAGCTCCATAGCATCTTGTACTGTCATCATCAACACGTCAGCGATGGATTTATCCTTATATTTAATTTCAAGAGTTTCTCTATTATATCTATATCCGTTACAGACATCACATTTTACATAAATATCAGGTAAAAAGTGCATTTCTATTTTAATTAAACCATCTCCCTGACATGATTCACACCGACCGCCCTTAACATTGAAGGAAAATCTCCCTACCTTGTAACCACGGGCTTTTGCTTCTGGCAGTTCAGCAAACCAATCTCGAATATGAGTAAATGCTCCGGTGTAAGTAGCAGGATTTGATCTTGGAGTACGACCGATAGGTGACTGATTTATATCAATAATTTTATCAATATGCTCAAGGCCTGTAATTGATTTATATTCTCCCGGGGAAACTTTCGATAATGGTTCTAAATATTTTAATGCCGCTTTGTATAATGTATGTATTACTAAGCTTGACTTTCCGCCTCCAGAAACACCGGTTACAACAGTAAAGCTACCAAGAGGTACGCTGATGGTCACATTTTGTAAGTTATTAGCAGTCGCTCCTGTTAATACAACCATTTTGTTGGAATTGATGGCTCGGGTATTAGCTGGTACTTCAATAAACTGCTTACCGCTTAAATAACTTCCAGTTATACTATTTTCGGATTGTTTAATATCCTCTATTGTTCCTTGCGCTACTATATGACCACCGTAAACGCCAGCTCTAGGGCCTACATCTATTATATGATCTGATGCGTGCATTGTTTCGTCATCATGCTCGACCACTAATACTGTATTGCCAAGATCCCTAAGATGTTTCAAAGTTTCTATTAATCTAACATTATCACGCTGATGTAATCCGATTGATGGTTCGTCAAGAACATACAATACGCCGCTAAGGCCAGAGCCTATTTGTGACGCTAAGCGGATACGCTGGCTTTCGCCTCCTGATAAGGTACCAGATTCTCTAGATAAATTAAGATAGTCAAGACCAACATTAATAAGGAATTGCAATCTTTCTTTGATCTCCTTTAATATACGTTCAGCTATAGTAATTTGCCTATTATTTAATTTTGTTGGTAGTTGGCCAAACCACTTTTGCAATTGTAAAATGCTCATAGCAGAGATTTGTCCGATATGCATATCATCTATTTTAATACAAAGGGATTCTTCTTTTAATCTATAACCCTGACAAGCTGTACAGCCATGCTCTGTTTTATACTTTAATAACTCTTCTTTAATAAGCGCAGAATCAGCCTTACGATCCTTTTCTTGTAAACTTGGTATTACTCCTGCAAAAGGTTGATGGATTAACTGTGATTTAGAGCCATCATAATATTGAAATTTGATTAAATCCTCACCCGAACCGTGTAGCAATATTTCTTGTATAGGTTTAGGCAATTCTGAATATGGTTCATCCAGAGAGAATTTATAATGTTCTGCTAAGGCTTTTAATGTTTCAAGAAAGAACTTTGAAGATATCTTTCCCCAAGGGGCTATAGCACCATCTTTTATACTAATTCTTGGATCTGGAATAATCAGATCTTGGTCAAAAAATAGTTCCTTCCCTAAACCTTCACATTTCGGGCAGGCGCCAAAGGGGCTATTGAACGAAAATATTCTTGGTTCTATTTCTGTTATTTGAAAACCAGATACAGGGCATGAATATTTTTCAGAAAAAGTAATTCTCTGTCCTTGTTTTAAATCACTTCCACTTTCAGTAGGCACAGAAACAATTTCGATATATACGATCCCGTCAGCCAATTTTAAGGCAATCTCCAAACTATCAGCGATCCTATTACCAAGATCATTATCCAGGGCTATCCTATCAACTATTACTTCTACGTTATGTTTTTTATTTTTGTCAATTTTTGGTATATCATCAATCTCACATACTTCTCCATTGATAATCAATCTCCCAAACCCTTGCTTTTTTAAATTTAAGATTTCTCGCCTAAATTCACCTTTATGCCCCCTAACAATAGGTGCTAATATATATAATTTTGTTCCCTCTGGAAGTGCTCTTACTGCATCTACCATTTCAGATATGGTTTGATTTTGGATAGGCAGGCCAGTTACTGGCGAATAAGGAATACCAACTCTTGCATATAATAACCTGAGATAATCATAAATTTCAGTTATTGTACCAACAGTAGAGCGGGGGTTTTTGGATGTGGTTTTCTGATCAATAGCTATAGAAGGTGATAAGCCTGAAACTGACTCAACATCTGGCTTATTCTGGAGATGTAAAAACTGCCTGGCATAAGAGGATAAACTTTCTACATATCTACGCTGACCTTCTGCATATATAGTATCAAATGCTAATGAAGATTTTCCTGAGCCACTAAGGCCAGTTATTACCACGAATTTATTTCTTGGAATATCAACATTTACATTTTTTAAATTATGCTCTTTTGCGCCGCGTACTTTTATATATTCTTGCATAACTAACTTGTCTATAAATTTATATGCTTTCAAAAACCTCTAGCATTATAGGTTGTTTTAAATTATCATTGCAACAGGAAATTTAAAAGGACGAAATTAAGTGGCAGGTAGTTTAAACAAAGCAGTATTAATAGGGAATTTAGGGCGTGATCCAGAGATTAGGCATACAAATGATGGAAAGGAGATAGCAAGTATTACTATTGCTACCAGCGATAGCTGGAAAGACAAAGCAACTGGAGAAAAGAAAGAAAAGACCGAGTGGCACAGGGTTGTGATATTCAATGAAGGCTTAGTCTCCGTCGTAAAAAATTATACCAAAAAAGGTTCTAAGGTATATGTAGAAGGTAGTTTACAGACCAGGAAATGGGTAGATAATGCTGGTCAGGAAAAGTATACCACAGAAATAGTGTTGCAAAATTTTAATTCACAATTAATTTTATTGGATACTAAAGGCGCGTCAACTGGTCAATCTGATTTTGGTCCGGCAAAAAAAGCTGAAAATAATTTTGATCATAGTGACCTAGATGATGAAATACCTTTCTAGCATTGTTCTATCATGTATATTATTGCTAATATCCGGTTGTACACCAGATCTCTCCATAAGAGCAAAAAAAACAGATGAAGTTGCCCTTCCAGCTGGTTTTCAAAAAAAATTAGTACGAGGAGGGGATTTTGTTATTACAACATACCAACGTATCTCCGATACAAATAAGCCATATGTGTTTTATATAGAAGGTGATGGAACTATAGCCTATTATAGAGGTGGGCCATTAGAAGATAATCCTACTCCATATAAGGTTATGCTGCTTAAATTGGCTATCATGGATAACCGTCCTAATATAGTTTACGTCGCGCGGCCATGCCAATTTACTCCTATGGAACTGAATCCGTGTTGTACACACGATCATGATTATTGGGTAAACAAGCGCTTTGCAGAAGAGGTTGTTGAATCAATGAACGCTGTAATTAGCTCTATTAGCGGAAAACAACTAATCAGTCTTATAGGTTTCTCTGGAGGAGGGGGGATTGCAGTTTTGGTTGCAGCAAGAAATAGTAATGTAAAAGATATTATTACCATTGCAGGAAATCTTGATACTGATGGTTTTAGCAGTTACCACAATAGTTATGCACTTAAAGCATCACTCAATCCTCTAGATTATGCTGTACACATAAGAGATGTGCCACAGCTGCACCTTTCAGGAGAGGAAGATCAAATAGTGCCACCACAAATTGCGAATATGTACGTAAAAGCTAGCGCTTCAAACTGCGTAAAACACAAAATATTTCCTGACATCAGCCATACGAAAGGCTGGGAGTATATCTGGCAGGATGTACTAAAAATCCCTCTTACATGTAGATAGTAATTTTATCATACTCTCTGTACAATAAAGAGAAAGTATTAATAAAAAAATTGACTAACGCAACATTTTCTTCTATAGTGCCGTCTTTGCAATTTAAGTGCTAGAGGTAGCAAAGGCAGATGAT
>JAJZHL010000169.1 GCA_021804505.1 Pseudomonadota bacterium
TAAAGATACAACAAGATATGCTGGAATAAGGAAAGATTATGCAACAATTTAGTTTCTATCAAACTCTTGAAGGTAATTTAGACAAAACAGTTTGTTTGTTAACAGAGAAATGCTACAATAATAACCTCAAAGTAGTAATTGTGGCCCGCGATATTGAAATGCAAGAGCGCATCAATGCGGCGCTATGGACTTATTCCCAGAAGCAATTCATTCCTCATGGCAGCAAATCCGACCCACTACATGCTGAGCAGCCTGTTTATATAACAACTGAAGTAGAAAACCCTAATAATGCTACTGTAGCATTATTAGTTAATCCTACTAATGTTATTAATATTATTCCTGATCAGCAATTAGCATCCTCTAGAGGCCAGTCTGAAATTTCTGCTGCATACTTAGTTTTTCATAGAATAATAATAATTTATGATTCTTCAGATAAAAATGCTGATAATGAAATAAACCAACTAAACAATGAACTACAAGACAAAAAAGCCATTATTGAACATTATATTCAAGATACGAAGGGAGCGTGGGTTTCTAAGAATAAATCTCTTTTATAAGCAAAAATAAGGGGGGTTTAATGTAGACTTTCTGCAATTAATGTTTATTACCATTACTGAGCCTTCACTAATTAGAAAGCCTGATCTTATCTTTCAGATTATCATTAATTTATAGCTCATAAAATCAAATTATATTTTTTTATAATTTTTAACTAATTCTGATAATTCAGCATATGCTTGTTCTAATTGAACTCTATCAGGGGAACGTAATACCAAAGAAGTGCCGTGACTTTGGTCTATTTTAAATGGGTAGCTGCCCATTTCTACTTCTGGGTATTTGTCCTGCAATGAAGAGAAATCTTTAGCTAAAATACTCTCACCGATCATAATGTCTATATTTCGGGTGTTAATTACTTTACCATGTTTTAAAGTAGGTAATATTTGTTCGAGCATGGCTTGCATAATATGTGGAATGCCAGCCATAACATATACATTTTCCATTATGAAGCCCGGGGCTGTCGATATTGGGTTATTAATTAAGATACTGTTTTTAGGTAGATAAGCCATTTTCTCTCTGGCTTGATTTAACTCTTGGCCTATATTGTGGTATGAGTCCTTAAGTAATTGGTAAGCAGTATGGTTTAGTTCTAGATCAGTATCGAATGCATCGGCAATTGCTTGACTCGTTATATCATCATGGGTGGGACCAATTCCTCCCGTGGTAAATACATAATCATACCTTCTTCTAAGCTCAGAGACATTAGAGATGATAGCATTGTGATCATCCGCAATTATTCTTGCTTCAATAAGATTTATACCAATAGCGGATAATTTTTGAGCTATATATTGGGTGTTAGTGTCAAGTGTCCTGCCCGACAAAATTTCATTACCAATTATAATGATAGATGCTGTTGGGTTTGGCATAATATAGAGCTTATGTAATAAAACCCCCATTAATAGGGGGATGTCGCAAAGGGTATTAAAAATTGATTTTTCTAATTGCAGTCATTGCGAAGGAGTGATACAACTTTCGCTATCTAAAGTGCTTGAGTATCTGGGCGATTATGCTCACTTATAAAGGAGAAATTCGGATGCTCCTGCAATGACTTGCGCGTAAAAAGTAAAATTAATCTCTCCTATTGCCAAAGAATCTCAGGATGTATAAGAACAGATTTATGAAGTCTAGATACAGTGTGAATGCACCCATAATTGATAGTTTTTGTCCAAGCTCACCACCTCCAGACATATAATACATTTGTTTAAGCTTTTGGGTGTCCCAAGCAGTTAAACCTAGAAATATTACTATTCCAATAAGTGATGTAGCAAACTCTATAGCAGGGCTTCTAAAGAACATATTAACTAGCGAAGCTAAAATAACGCCTATTAATCCCATCACTAAGAATGATCCTATCGAGGTTAGATCTCTTTGTGTGCTATATCCGTATAAGCTCATTGCGCCAAAGACAGAGGCGCAAATAAAGAAGGTACGAGCAATTGATTCGCCAGTGTAAATAAGACCTAAAGATGCCAATGACATACCTGTGAGCGCGGAATACACCCAGAATAAAACTTGGGCAGTCTCAGCAGTCATTCTGCCAAAGCCCCAGAAGAAATAGAAAGCAATGCCCACGGGTGCGAGCATAATAAGCATCCCTAAGCCGCTAGTACCAATAAATTGACCGTTAGGAGCAATTTGGAACATCAGTCTAGTTAAAGGCTCAAAAGATAAAGTTGCAAAGGCTGCAACGCCAGTAACTACTAAAGCCAAAGCCATATAGTTGTAAATTTTTAGCATATAATTCCTTAGCCCCTCATCATAATGCTTTTGGGTACCGGAAAAAGCTCTTGTATAGTCCATCATAAGTTACCTCATGAAAATTTTAAATTAAATTTAGTTATAGAACTAATATACTCCTTACGATCCTGTTTTTCAAGCACCAATTATTAAATTTTTATTTTTCTTAGCCTCATATATTCAGAAAATGGTAAAATTATCGAGTATTAAAAATTAATATTCATTTATTAGTAACTTGTCCAGTTTTCCTTATATGTCAGTGGGTATATGCGTTCCAATTGTAACGATTCTTACTAAAGAAGATTCTACAGATTCTAACTGGTCCATATTTGCATAATAAATACTCCAATTCTGCTATTAATCCTTCTATAACTGCGCCTGCCTCTTTTGCTGTCATGGTCGGTGTCGTTGATTGAGTTATCACGTCATTTGCTGGTTTTGTATTTATGCAATTCTCTAAATTTCTCAATTCCTCATCAAGATTATTCCTCACCTCGGAGAGTTTTTCTTCAGATCTCTGAAGTTTCTCTCCTTTGTCTATATTTTTGCCTTTAGCATTTTTCTTTGCAGGACAATGTTCTTTTGGTAATTTTGATATTTGGATACCTTTTAGTTCAAGT
>JAJZHL010000170.1 GCA_021804505.1 Pseudomonadota bacterium
CCGTGATATGTTAGTTTTCCTCCTCTGCCTGTATAAATTACTGGGACATCAATATGCTCAGCTGCTTTAAAACCTGTGCCAGCAGTATATACACTTTTATGTTCAACTAAGTACACTATTTCGGGGGATGATTTTTCTATTACTCTTCCAACTCTATTTTCCATTAAGATAATTGTTTCCTGGTAATCTGACAGATTAGGCAAGGTAACAAATTGGACCATCTTAAATATTCAAATATCAAGTTCTTGGTAAGATATTTCTAATACTTCATAAGTTTTTGAACTTTTAGGGGTTGAGACTTCCACCACATCGCCGACTCCTTTGCCGATAAGAGCCTTTGCGATAGGAGAGACTATAGAGACTCTTTTTTTAGCGATATCAGCTTCGTATTCTCCGACTATGTGGTATACAACTACTTCTTCTGTTTCATCATCAACTAACTTAACTGTTGCACCGAATTTTATAGTATCCCCTGAGAGTTTTGAGGTATCAATAATGTCTGCTCTTGCTATTTTGTCTTCAAGGTCTAGGATACGGCCTTCAATAAAACTCTGCTTTTCTCGTGCAGCATGATATTCTGCATTCTCAGATAAGTCTCCAAAATCCCTAGCCGTGGCTATAGCCTCAATTATTTTCGGTCTTTCTACGTGTTTTAAGTGCTTGATTTCTTTTTCTAAATTATCAAAGCCTTTGTGCGTAATAGGAAATTTTGCCATAATTATATCTTGTCTAAGTTAAGTTTTATAGTATATTTGGAGAGTTAAAATTTGTCAAACAAGCCTTTCAGGTTCTTATGCAAACTCCGGCGTTTAATTTTGAAATACAACGTAAAACCTTTCACTTGTGTAGCCTTGCAATACCTTTTTTCTATCTGTTTGTTTCTAAATTAGTTATGACTATAATGCTTTTTGGTTTGATGATAGGAGTTTTGATTATAGATATTACTAGGCACTACGATTCACGCATTAAAGGCTATACAGATAGATTTTTTGCAAAATTAATGAGGCCTGAAGAATTTAGTGGTTCATTCAGGTTAAGTGGTGCTAGTTTTATGATGACTGGGTTGTTTCTAACGGTCTTATTATTTTCTAAAGGGTTAGTTATTACTTCATGGCTTATCCTAATATTATCTGATAGTTTAGCAGCAATCGTTGGCACAAAAATAGGAAAGCCTTTGTGGAACGGGAAAACAATAGAAGGTTCACTTGCTTTTCTAATCTCTGCAATTTTTATTAGTATGCTAGTATATTTTTTTATAGAATATAACACTAGTTTTATGGTGATTATTCTTAGTTCCATAGTTACTACTGCTTGTGAATTTTATTCAAAGCAAATAGCAGTAAATGATAATTTACTGATTCCTATTTCTTATTGTTTTGCTACGGTAATCTTTACCTTTATTTTAGGTTTATGAGAATTCCTTTAGAATTTTATGAGGTCCTAAGAAACAGAATTAACATCTCTGACGTTATTAGGCAGAAGGTGTCCCTGACTAAAAAAGCAGGCAATTATTTAGGGTTATGTCCTTTCCATGTGGAAAAAACTCCATCATTTACCGTAAATGATGCTAAAAGGTTTTTTTATTGTTTTGGTTGTTCAGCCCATGGTGATCTAATAAAGTTTGTTTCTAATATAAATGGTCTGTCCTATAAAGAAGCTGCAATTAAGATTGCGAATGACCATGGGATTGAACTTCCTAAGGTCACAGCTGCGCAGCAAAAACTATATGATGAGTCGGAGGAGTTAATTGGAATACTTGAAATGGCTGAAAGGTTTTTCAAGTCCCAATTAACCGCTGAGGTCATAGCATATTTACATAAGCGTGGAATTACTGACGAATTAATTAATGAATTTTCTATAGGATATGCTCCTTCTGGCAAGGCAATACAGAAATTTTTTGAAGAAGAATCTATTCCATTGTCAAAAATTCACAAAGCAGGTTTAGTGGGGCGACGCGAAGATGGTACAATATACGAAATGTTTTATAATCGTATTATGTTTCCAATTAAAAATATTTATAACAAAGTAGTCGGTTTTGGCGGAAGAGTTATGGATAATGGGCTACCTAAATATCTAAATTCTCCTGAGACTATAGTGTTCCGAAAACATGAAACATTATATGGCGAAAATCATGCGATTAGTGCAGCATATAAAAAAAACTATTCCATCCTAGTAGAAGGATATCTTGATGTAATAGCGTTATATAAAGCTGGTTTTAAAGAGACGGTAGCAAGCTTAGGTACTGCAGTTACAGAACAGCATTTGCAAAAATTATGGAGAGCTGGTGATGAAATAGTGTTATGTCTAGATGCTGATACAGCTGGGGTGCAGGCTACACAACGGGTTATAAGCTTAGCATTACCTTTAATCAGTAGTACCAAAAAGATTTCTTTTATTAAGTTACCTGGCTCGCTTGATCCGGATGACATCATAAATAAGGAAGATAGTAGTACGTTCAGTAAGTTGTTTACTCAGAGAATAAGCTTATCCGAAATGATTTGGCGTTCTGCATATGAAGGTAAAACTTTCCGCAGTCCTGAAGAAAGAGCTGATTTGGAACATCAACTTGCAGAGTACTGTAAGCAAATAACAGATAGATCGCTTAGTAGTAATTATTATCGATTCTTTAAAGAACAAATATGGCAAAATTTAGTTAGGCGTAATAATAAAGATCAGGCTAGAGGTACCAATATAAAATCCTTGGATACTGAATCCTCAGAAATGGAAATGCTGGAGCAAGTTTTTTGTATTATGTTGGTAAAATTTCCCGAATTATTCCAGGATCAAGAAAAAAAAGATTTCTTGTTGACGTTAGGTTTA
This sequence comes from Pseudomonadota bacterium, assembly GCA_021804505.1. Taxonomy (GTDB): domain Bacteria; phylum Pseudomonadota; class Alphaproteobacteria; order Rickettsiales; family Rickettsiaceae; genus Tisiphia. The sequence goes on from JAJZHL010000170.1 coordinate 2,821, forward strand.
CAAAGTGAGATCTTAGAAGCTTTTCGTGATTGGTATTTCGAGGAAATTCTCGCACATGATATATATGATAAGG
>JAJZHL010000171.1 GCA_021804505.1 Pseudomonadota bacterium
TCGCTGCCCTAAACCAACTTTTTCTAACATTTGCGTAGCAGACTTTCTCGCTTCTTGAGTAGAAATTTTGCGAATCAAGAAAGGCAACGCAACATTTTCTAGCGCAGTAAAATCTTTAAGTAGGCGATGTTGCTGGTAAATATATCCAATATTAAGGAGCCTAGTTAAATGCGCTTTCTCAGTAGAAGACTTTGTTGAATTTATTAGCACCTCGCCGCTATCTGGAGTGTCAAGTAGACCAGCTATATGTAGTAAGGTAGATTTTCCACTGCCAGATGAGCCGATTATTGCAATAAGTTCACCTTCCATAACCTCTAAATTAACATTATTCAGAACTGAAATGTTAGTTTTCCCTTGTTTGTAATGTTTAGAAACATTTTTTAGAGATAATACTGGTTTACTCATAACGCAACGCATCCACAGGGTTTAACTTAGCAGCTTTATAAGCAGGATAAATTGTTGCACAAAAACATAGTACTATAGAAATGGTGGCGATTAATACTATATCATCTAACCTTACTTCCGATGGCAGAGTATATAGAAAGTAAATAGCTGCCTCAAATATTTTAGTACCAGTTATTTTTTCTAAGATATTTCTTATAGACTGAATATTATAAGCAAAGCTTGTGCCAAATATTATTCCAAGTATTGTACCAAGCGATCCTATCAGCATGCCATTACAGATAAAAATTAATATAATTTGTGTCGTACTCGCTCCCATAGTACGAAGTATAGCAATATCGGCGGTTTTGTCCTTCACTAGCATAAATAAACTAGAAACAATATTAAAGGCTGCCACTGTAATAATTAGAGATAGGATAGTAAACATCGCAACTCTTTCCACGGCTAAAGCGCTTAAGAACTGTAAATGTGTTTTTTGCCAGCTTGTTACTTTTAAGTCAGGTCCTAGGAGGCTTTGTATTTCCCAGGCAAAAGTTTCAGCATTCTGAGGATTTGTAGTTACTATTTCAACCAGATTAATGCCTTCTAATGATAAGAAATTTTCTGCTGCAATAAGGGGCATTAGGATGGTGGCTGCATCATAATCATACATACCGCTAGTAAAAGTGGCTATTACCGTAAATTCTTTTGATCTAGGCATACTGCCAAATGCAGTAGCAATAGAATTTGGTGAAATTAATTTAATTTTTGCCCCAGCTTGGATTCCAAGTTTATAAGCTAGTTCATTGCCGATTGCTATTACATCCTTGCCAGAAAAATTATCAAAACTCCCAGAGTTGATATGTTGTAAAATCTCGTTTTTATATTGTAAATCCTTTAAATCTATTCCTCTAATGATGGAGCCGCTATTGGTTAACTTGCCAGTTGCAAGGGCTTGACCCATTATACTAGGGGTGCAATGAACTATGTAAGGAAGGCTAGTAATTTTTGTTTCTAGAGTAGAATAATCATTAATTAAGCCAGAGGAAGGGGTTATAGTTATATCACCGTTAAGGCCGATAATATTTTTGGTTAGCTCATAGTGAAAGCCATTCATAACGGACATCACAACTATTAAGGCAGACACTCCTATGGTTACCCCGAGTAAAGAAAAACCAGAAATAATAGAGACAAACTTTTCATTTTTTTTTGCTCTAAAATATCTGAAGGCTATTTTAAATACTAAATTATCCATTATATTTCCGCATTAAATACTTTACCTTCTTGAAATAATTTATAGCAGGCAATGAGTGATATAACTATAGTAATGCTCATCCCTATGGCTATTGACTTAAATGTACTGTCATAAAAATAACTTGCTATTTGGATACAAATAGCTGTAACAATTAACCTCCCTGATACCACAATTGCCGTAATTCTTCCCTTAGCTTCAGGCATAATGCCCATGATAATTGGCCATAATATGTTAATAGGAAATATTGAGCCAATTGCAACTAATAGGGTTACTAATGTAATAATTAATGGATCGCTAATTTTACAAATTATTAAAATTGTAGAGGCAATAATAAATATTACAAATGATACAATACTTAAGAAGAAGCACTTACTCTGACCAAAGGTTTTTAATAAATAACCACTACTGAAACTAATAATAGAAAACAGCACTGCCAGAGCGCCTTGATAAAGTCCAAATTCTTGCAAAGGTACTCCTAGATCTCGCATATATAGGATAGGAGAAAGACCTATGAAGAGCCAATAAGCCTGGAGTGTGAAAACTATTGTTATGATGTAATACATAGCTTTTCTAGAACTAAAAACCAATTCATATTCTGTTAATGATATGCTAACTTGTTCATTTTTGTGTCCCTTAGGGATAAATATTTTACCTAAAATTAAGCATAACACTGATAATATTAGTAATAAGGCGAAGTTACCACGCCAGGTGAAAAGAAGGTCTACATAACTTCCTAGTACTGGAGCAAAAGCCATCGCAAGTGAAATAGCACCATTAAGCGTTCCCATCATTCTTTGCTGCTCTTCAACGGAGTATAAATCTGCAAGTACAATATATCCAAGAACTGCAGGACCAGATATACCTATACCTTGCAGGATCCTCCCAAGTAGTAATATATAGTATGAAGTAGCAAGAGTACAAAATAGGCTTCCGATAATAAATACTATAAGTCCTATTATGATGACTGATTTTCTACCGAATCTGTCGCCTAAATTGCCAACTACGAGTGCAGTAATGCAATGTGCAACTAAATTTGCTGCTAATAATAACTCTACCATAACAGTAGAAACATTAAAGTGACGTTGTAGATCTGGAAAGCTAGGTACAAATATATCTACCTCTGATCCAACCAAAATTTCCATAATTAAAATAGTAATAAATAAATGCATATATTTTCTATCATTATTCAGAATAATGCTGAGTCATGCTGAACTTGTTTCAGCATCTCTTTAAGATCCCAAATCAAGTTCGGGAT
>JAJZHL010000172.1 GCA_021804505.1 Pseudomonadota bacterium
ATAGATTAGAGTACCTTGAATTTTGTGCTTCTTCAACAAATGACTGCTGATTTTTAAAAAAGTCTGGTGAAAAATCTTGTATAGTAATAAAATCTAAACGAGCCCCTTTTTTGATCAATACCTTAGTTAATTCAGCTTGTCTTGCAATAAGTGCTTTGCTTGGCTCAAGTTTTCTAGTCTTATCAGAATATTCAGTACTATCACTTATAACCACATGACATAATAGCTTCTGAGGTGATATACCAACCCAAAGGAATGCATAAAAGTTTAGTGAGTAAAAATCTAATATATTATATTCCTTTAACGCTGCTTCAAAAATTGGCTTAAGTTTATTTTTGATTGAGTTTTCTATGCTATCTTTTGCATCAATTAAGAACTTAACTAGTGGATTGTGAATTTTCATATATTATTTAGAATAATACGCACATTATAAGGAAAAAATAATAATTGTCAACATTAATTTCGGATTGAACGGGATAATTTTGGATGTGATACTTGGGATTATTTTATAATTTAGAAGAAATTCTGAACTGAATTCAAGACGACTTCATTCAGCCGACTCACCGCACATCTTTCCAAATTCTACTTTTTGAGATGTAGAAAAATATGGTGAATATTACCAGGAACATCATGACCTTTAAACCCATGGATTTACGGTTCTCCATTTCTGGTTCAGCCGCCCATTGGAGGAAGACGGTCACATCCATTGCCATTTGTTCTACCGATGCATGTGTTCCATCCATGTAGGTGACTTGGCCATCTGTTAATGGTGGTGGCATTGCAATTTGGCTGCTTGCAAAATATGGATTATAGCTTAATCCTGGCATTAATTTAAAATCCTTAGGTGCGTCAGTATATCCGGTAAGTAAAGAGTACAGGTAGTTTGCCCCATCCGGCCTTGCCTTGACTATTAGAGATAAATCTGGTGGATATGCTCCATTATTTGCAGCTCGTGCCGCCTCTTCATTGGGATACGGACTAACAAATAAATCGGATGGCAGAGCAGGGCGCTCATACATCTCGCCAACGTCATTTGGTCCATCTTGCACAGTATAGGTCTTAGCTATTTCTTTAATTTCTGCATCAGAAAAGCCTATATCCTTAAGGTTACGGTAGTATAAATTATGTAGTCCATGACAGGCGCTACATACTTCCTTATATACCTGAAAACCGCGTTGTGCTGCTTTCCTATCAACGCTGCCAAACATCCCATCAAAAGGCCACATCATTTTTTTAGGTGGCATGGTTTCACTTGCTAGAGAAGTAAATGACCATAACAATATTAGCAATAATCTAAGTAGGGGATTAAGCATAATTAATTTACCAATTATTTATAAAGAATGAGGTAATGGTAAAGTTCTTTCATATTTACAAATTAGCGGTATAGCAACTAAAAAATGAAAGAAATAGTAACAAGCAGCAAATCTGCTCATAGTTATATATGGTTCCTCTGCCGGTTTACCACCAAGATAGCCAAGAACTAGACAATCAAATACAAAAATCCAGAATGCAATCCGAAACATAGGGCGATAATTGCTACTCCGTACCTTTGAGCTATCAAGCCAAGGTAGTACAAATAGTACAAAAATGCTGGAGAACATCAGTAACACTCCGCCAAGCTTAGATGGTACAGCGCGTAAAATCGCATAAAATGGTAAAAAATACCATTCAGGCACTATGTGTGCAGGGGTTACTAATGGATTAGCTGGAACGTAATTATCCGGGTGGCCTAAATAGTTTGGCTCATAAAAAATAAAAAAGGCAAATATTAGAAAATAGACGCCGAACCCTACAAAATCTTTTACGGTATAATAGGGATGGAAAGGAATAGTATCCTTATCTGACTTCACATCTATACCTTTAGGGTTGTTTGAACCATGCAGATGCAGCGCCACTAAGTGCAGCATTACAAGCCCTACTATGACAAACGGTAGCAGATAGTGCAGAGAAAAAAACCTATTAAGTGTTGGGTTATCTACTGAGAAACCTCCCCAGAGCCAAGTTACAATAGACTTACCTATAATAGGTATAGCAGAGAACAAATTGGTGATTACCGTGGCGCCCCAATAGCTCATTTGGCCCCAAGGCAGTACATACCCCATGAAAGCTGTGGCCATCATTGTGAGGAAGATAACTATGCCAATATGCCAAAGCAATTCACGGGGGCTTTTGTATGAACCGTAATATAGACCTCTAGCTATATGCAGATACACAGCAGCAAAAAACATCGATGCGCCTACTGAGTGGATGTAACGTATCAGCCAGCCATAGTTGACGTTTCGCATGATCTTCTCTACGCTCTCAAAAGCATAATCCACATGAGGGGTATAATGCATTGCAAGAATAATGCCTGTTATGATCTGAATGACGAGTGCAATGCCAGCTATTGAGCCAAGGTTCCACAAGTAGCTAAGGTTTTTAGGAGTTCTATATTCGCCTAAATGTTTAATAAATGAGAAAATTGGTAATCTGTAATCAATCCACTCTACTAAACCGTTCTTTTTTGGATAAGCATCTTTATTCATACTGCTTAACCAATCTTAATTTTTGTATCAGAGATAAACTCATATGGCGGGATGGCTAAATTCAAAGGAGCTGGTCCCTGGCGTACACGCCCGGAAGAATCATATTGTGAACCATGACATGGGCAAAACCATCCATCGTAATCTCCTTGGTTTGCAAGTGGTACGCAACCTAAATGGGTACAAATTCCTATTGTGACTAGCCAATTATCATGTCCTGGTTTTACTCTATCTTGGTCAGCTTCCGGATCTATTAATTCAGAAAGTCTTACATCCCTTGCTTCTTCAATTTTTTTCTGTGTTCTATTGGTGATGAA
>JAJZHL010000173.1 GCA_021804505.1 Pseudomonadota bacterium
ATTGAATGGTGACATGCATAGGTTTCTGTAACATGTTCGATCAATTGAATCAAGGAAATATTTTCACCAATGTCAGATAAATTATCTGCCAAATCGTGGATAAGCATACTTATATTAGCTTTATCAAGTAGGCTAGGTACTTCTGAGACTATAATGGTCTGTTCACCAAATTTTTCTATGGTAAGCCCTAACTTAGATAAATCAGCTTGCCTTGCATATAGTAAATCAGCTCTTTTTACATCTGGTAATTCCACTATTTCCGGGATCAGTAAGCGTTGTTTTATTAGCTCATTATTATCTAGCATTCGTTTTATTTTCTCATAGCCTAGGCGTTCATGGGCCGCATGCTGATCTACGATAATAAGGCTGTCTTCAGTTTGTGATATTATATAGGTACCATGTAGTTGTGTTTTTGCTGCACCTAACGGGTAAGTAATAGTAGGTTCTATATGTTCTATTTTCGCATAAGGTTCGGTTTTTATTAACAAGGAGTTAGTGGGGGCGTGGTTATATGGTATAGTAGGAGTGATGCGCCTATTTTCCGGCCTGTAATTACTGTTACTCTCTGCCACCCTAAAAGGAACCTTATTCTGAAACAATCCAAGTGCAGTAGTAGCAACCGTAGTGGAGACTATATGGCTTTTGGTAGCAAGAGCGTCCTTAATAGCACTGATTAGTAAACCTCTTACAGTATTCGGGTCATGGAAGCGCACCTCCGCTTTAGCAGGGTGGACATTCACATCTACTAATTGCGGGTCTATTTGCAAGAATAATACAGCTACTGCATGTCTGTCCCTGGTAAGATAATCTTGATAAGCAACTCTTAAAGCAATTTGTAACAATTTATCCTTGACCGGTCTATTATTCACAAAGAGAAATTGATCCTCCGCTGCAGCCCTATTATAGGTCGGTAAACTCGTAAAACCATAAACAGATAATTCTGGCCTTTGCAAGTTAACAATAGCGGAGTTATTAATAAAATCGTCTCCCACTATTTCTGTTATTCTTTGCTTGATAATATCCTCATAATTTCCTTGCTGGCCTCTTACCTTAATAAGCTGCTTGCTATCATGGGTTAAATTAAGAGAAATTTGTGGATGGGCTAATGCTATTTTTTTTATTACATCGACTGAGGCAGCAAGCTCAGTTTTATCAGATCTCAAGAATTTTAATCTTGCAGGAGTAGCGAAGAATAAATCTCGGATCTCAACCTTTGTCCCTTCATTGTGGACGCTAGGCTTTATTTCTTTATTATGACCTCCACTCAATTGGATCTGATAGGCCTTATTATGGCCACGTACTCTTGAGGTAATACTCATCCTGCTAACAGAGCCTATCGAAGGAAGAGCTTCCCCTCTGAAACCAAAACTCTGGATATTTAGTAAATCCGTTTCATCTAACTTGGAGGTAGTATGACGCTCTATGGCAAGCTGTAATTCCTCTTCTGACATGCCTATGCCATTATCTGAGATAATGATCAGATTTTTTCCAGACTGTTCAAGCAGTATATCTATAGTATTTGCATCTGCATCAATAGCATTTTCTACTAGCTCTTTTACCACAGAAGCTGGTCGTTCAATGACCTCTCCTGCTGCAATGCGATTAATGGTACTTTCAGAGAGGAGTTTGATTTTCATTATCAGCTATTAATACAAATTCTTTACTACAATATGGGCACATTATAGTCCCTATATCCTTATCAATTTCTAAATAAATTTTGGGATGGTCAAAAGGCGGTTCTTTGCCAGCGCATGACACAGAAGACGAGGTGGACTTAACTGTTTCTAGATATTTTTGCATACTTGCTTTAATTTTCGTTGATATCACTATAAAACATAAGTTAAACTTATTCAAAATATAAAGTATAGGAAGAGCAATGCAAGATAAAATAGTATTAATTACCGGTTCAACAAGTGGAATAGGGTTGGAGATAGCAAAACACTTCGCTATGTTAAAGGCAAAAATTATCATTAATGGTCTGGAAGGGAAAGATATAGTAGAGAAAGTCACCGCGGAGTTAAAGTCTCTGGGCGCTGCAGATATCTTATATCATCCAGCAAATTTAGCTAAACCGGAAGAAATAGTGCAGATGTTTGAAGAAGTGACGAGGAAATATGGGAAATTGGATATTTTGGTCAATAATGCAGGCATTCAATTTGTTTCCCCAATTGAAAATTTTCCCGATGATAAGTGGGAGGCTATTATCAGAATCAACTTGATTTCGTCTTTTTATACCATAAAACATGCTGTACCTATGATGAAAAAAAATGGTTGGGGTAGGATTATCAATATCTGCTCATCTCATGCTCTAGTCGCATCGCCATTTAAATCTGCTTATGTTTCGGCAAAACATGGCCTGCTCGGTCTAACTAAAACCGTAGCACTTGAGGTGGCTGAGCATAATATTACCGTCAATGCTATTTGTCCTGGATACGTCAAGACTCCGTTGGTTATGAACCAGATAGCTGATACAGCAAAGGCAAGAAATATGACCGAGGAAGCGGTGATACGAGATGTAATCCTTGCAGCACAGGCGACTAAGAAATTTGTCGAGATTGATGAGATTGCCAATTTAGTATTGTTTTTGTGTGATGAAAAGGCAGGCTCAATAACCGGCGTACCATTAACGATTGATGGCGGATGGACAGCGCATTAGGTCTTATCCTCATATACTATTCTGAGCTTGTCTCAGGTTGTTATAAAATCCTAAAATTCCGGCTTTAAGCCGGAAAGACATATAGTACATTACAATGGTAAATTTTAGCTCAACACATCTTCACTAAAGTAATTTGCTAAGGAATAACCTAGCAATTCCATGCACTTGCCTGCAAATTC
>JAJZHL010000174.1 GCA_021804505.1 Pseudomonadota bacterium
TGAAATAGAAAAATTCAAAGAATTTAAACTAGCTGGGATAAATAGGGTCTCAATCGGTGTTCAAGCTTTAAATGAAAAAGACCTTATCGCACTTGGACGTAAACATAACACAGCTCAAGCAAAAAAAGCTATTGAAGTTGCAAGCCAATTATTTCCTAAAAGCTCTTTTGATTTAATATATGCCAGAAGTGAACAAACTTTGTCTGATTGGCAAAATGAGCTAGAATCAGCAATGGAACTTACCTCTGGCCATATTTCTCTTTACCAGCTTACTATTGAAAAAGGTACGCCATTTTATAAATTATTTCACGATGGAACCCTAACTCTCCCTGACTCAGACTTAGCTGCTGACATGTATGAATATACAACCAGCTACTTGTCATCAAAAGGATATAATAGATATGAAATATCTAACTACGCTATGCAAGGGCATGAAAGCATCCATAACTTAGCTTACTGGCACTATAAAAATTATCTAGGGATTGGTCCGGGGGCTCATAGTAGAGTACACCAAAACTATTTGGGAGAAAAATCTGCTCCCCCACCTGACCGCCTCAACCATAAAGAGTTACCTAATACTAATATTGCGCAACCCATTACTCCTAGAAGGTTTGAAGAAGAAATCAAAGAAAAAACTACAGCGAACTTTGACGTCCCGGCTGGTCCAAGTAACATATATAGGTTAAGCTCTTCATCGGAAAAATCTTCTAGCAAAGATACTCTTTCAGTTCATAGTATAATGATGTGGCACAAACCCGAGAAATGGTTGAAAGCGGTCAACGATTCAGGCTGCGGTATTCAATCTTTTAATAAATTAACTGAGCAGGAAATAACTGAGGAGCTTTTGATGATGGGATTGCGCCTTAAAAATGGTATTTGCTCTAATAACTTGTTTCAGTTAACTGGCTCTAATATTTCAGATGTGATAGACAAAAAAACAGCAGAGCTTTACATAAATTCAGGTCTACTTGATTGGACCTCTAACAATATTCGGTTAACAGATAAAGGGCTCTTACTTCATAGTTATCTAGTTCCTAAATTACTTGCTTAAGTTGCTAGGACTATCCTCTCGCCACTAATAATTTTTATTCCTACTGAATTTTATAGCTAGGTATTTAGGCTCATTTGTTTTAGTAGCCATGTTTTAGCGGTATCTGAAAGTTGATGATATATTTGAGTATAAATATTCTCATAATATTCCTTTATATAGTTGATTTCTTCAGAAGTTAGCATTTCATAATTAATCAATTCCCTTGAATAAGGGACCAAGCTTAAAGTTTCAAATCTTAGATATTCAGGATGCTCTGCTTTCCTTATATATATCAAATTTTCGATTCTAATGCCAAATCTTCCTGGTAAATAATAGCCAGGCTCATTTGATATTATCATACCAGGCTGGAGAATAATATTGCTACGTAAGTTAATATTTTGAGGACCTTCATGTACACCCAAAAAACTACCAACACCATGGCCAGTCCCATGAACATAATCATTATAATCTTTCCATAAGAACTGTCTAGCAAGCACGTCAAGATTAGAGCCTGTGATATTAGTGGGGAATATTATAGAAGATAAGGCGATATGCCCTTTAAGAACTTGGGTATATCTCTTTCTTTGCTCATTGGTAGGTGCTCCTATTGAAACAGTACGAGTAATATCCGTAGTTGCACCCATATACTGCCCGCCAGAATCAATTAACAGTATACCATTGCCACTTATGGTCTTTGCCTTAGATTTTTGGGCGCGATAATGAATTAAGGCGCTATTTTCCTGAAAACTACAAATATTAGGAAAACTATCCATGATGTAACCTTCTTGCTTAGCTCTTAACTTAGTAAGCTCTATGCCAAGATCATATTCTGTTTTATTTAGAAGCCAGGAACTATCCTCAACTTGTGCTAAAAATTCGCATACTACCACTGCATCCTTGAGGTGAGCTTTTATTGCATGTTGAATTTCAGTAGTATTTTTACATGCCTTTAACAATTGGCATGGATCAGTAATTTTTTGTACTTCCTTATTTGCTAATAAATTAATAACAAATACTGAGGCGGAATTTTCATCAATCAGAATTTTTCCTGCAATATTGGATAAGCACTTAGCAATCTCATCCTCAGGTAATATAATTAGACCTTTCCTATTATTTTTAATTTCCTGATTTATTCTATTATTATTAATAAATAAATAGACATGCTCTTGAGTAATTATAGCTACACATAATATTAAAGGTGTATACTGAAGATCGCTAGCTCTTAGATTCAATAGCCAGCATATTGAATCAGTGGCAGTAATAATAATTGCTTGTGCGTTATGTTTATTTAAGTTAGAACGGCAGTTGTTAATTTTAGCCTCATGGGAAACACCTGCTAATTCTATTGGATATAAATATACTTCCGACTCTGGCCTAGAGGGTTGATTCTCCCAAATCTGATCTATTAAATTACCAGCTAAGGGCTGCAATCTTAACGCCGAAAATATTTCTAGCTTTTTGGAGGTCAAAAGTTTAGGATCATAAGCAAGAACGGAATTATCTTTGGATATGAAAGACTGCCAATTAAACTCACCTAAATACTTCAAATCAAAAATCTAATTCATACAGACATCATGTACAAACAGAAGACATGTTAGCAGTAGTGAATGATGAACAACAGAAGAATGAATTAATGAAAGAGATTCATGAGTTTGGACATCTAGGTGCAAATGCTATGGTCACCGCACTACACAACAGAGGATATACATGGCCAAAGATGAAAGAATCTTGTTTGCAATGGGTTAAACAATGTTCAGCCTGTCAGCATTACAATGTAGCACGCAAAGGCTATCATCCATTGAAA
>JAJZHL010000175.1 GCA_021804505.1 Pseudomonadota bacterium
TCCTGAAACAACATTAACAGGAGAATCTACTGGCGGTACAATGTGCTGCTGTACTATACTTTAGGGATAATATATGGCTTAAGTAGAGGAATAAAAATTATTGCATATTGTTTAATAAAGTGCTTATCTTTTGCGAGAGAGAAAGCAAAAATTTCTTATCAATTTAAAGGAGAGGCAATGTCAGCTGGTTTCTCAATCGGCTTAATAACCTTAAAGGCGCTGCCAATACATAAAAACACTACTGAAATAAAAAGACATAACAAAAGTATCATTAAGAAACCAAAAACTACTGATAATGATTTGTAATGCTGCCACAATAACATGCAAAGAAATGGGGTAGTTCCAGAAAAAACTATACTGCCTATTGAGTGAGATAAACTATACATTCTCATTCTCTTTTCCACCGTAAATAAAGCCTGCATCATTATTTGCAATGGAACCACATAAAAGGGGGCCAAGCCAATAAGGATTATTGCCAAATAAATTATGAATATATCCTGCTTAACTAAGAACAGCATTAAGCTAAGGATAAATATGCTTAAGAATAAAGTAATTATAATCTGTTTAAGAGGGTTAACTTTATCAGCTACAAAACCTGCTAAGATTGAAATAATAGCATAAATAGCGATCATTTTTATGGTCATAAGTTGAGCTTGATGGGTAGTAAGAATAGTGGTAACTTTTGAGGAAAAAGTGCCAAGAAAGATTACTAAAAAATGATATACTCCACCAATGCAGCCACTAATTAAGATAGCGATAATAAATCTTGCTTTATTGCGTTTGATAATTTCAAAAAACCCAAGATCTAAAGCAGGCTTAGTTTTTTTGCTTGCTTTATAAAGTAAGAATTCTTCGCTTTCTTGGAAATAATGACGCATTAGCATAACGAATAAGCCTGCCACGCCGCCAATTATAAAATTTATACGCCATAATTCTGGGAAATTTTCATAAACTATCGTAACATGATAACTAACTGCTGCAATTAATGCTCCTATCTGACTACAGGAAGAAATAATACCATTCCCTAAATTTCTATTACTTATTCCTATTTTTTCAGCTACATAAACTTTCGTGGCATCTACGTCACCGGCTAAGCTTGCCAGAAATAACATACGGCAAAAAGTTAGCAACACAGGCGCCCATAAACCAATCTCCTTAAAACCTGGCATAATACCAATTAAACTAGTGGATAAGGCTGCCAGTAGAGCCCCAATCTTAACAGCTACAGCTCTGCCAAATCTATCACCTATTATTCCAAATATTATTGATCCTACAGGGCGTACAACTACCGCAGCACTAAACACCCCAAAAAAAGCTAAAATTTGTTGATCACTATTACCTATTGGCATGAAAGTTTCGGCTAAAATAGATGCCACTAGCCCAAAAAGAGCATAATCATAATATCTTACAATAGTAGTAAAAAACGCAATCAGGAAAGCTGAGTGCTGCATCGATTATCTCTCTAGATTCATTTGCTTTAGGTTCCTATGACTGATATTATACTGCATTATCAAGGAATGAAATAAATATTATGATTGGCAAATTAAATGGTAGGGTTGATTCGTGTTTTGAAGACCATGCCATCATTGATGTTAATGGAGTAGGATATTTGGTATATTGTTCTGCTAGAAGCTTACATGCCTTAGTAGCAGGGGAGTTTTACCACCTATTTATTGAAACTCAGGTAAGAGAAGATCATATTCACCTATATGGGTTTTTGTCCATTGAAGAAAAAAGTTTTTTTAATATCCTACAATCAGTGAGCGGGATTGGCCCACGGCTTGCTCTCTCAATCCTTTCTCATCTAACACCAGCAAAAATTCAGCTAGCAGTAACTCAAAGAGACAAAGAAGCATTTAGAGCAATTTCTGGAGTAGGTCCAAAACTTGCCGAACGGATAATTATTGAATTAAGAGATAAAGTTACCTCTAATATCATTCATAGCAATTATGCTAGTTCAAACTTAAATAGTATAGGAGGTTCCGAAATAGCTCACGATGCTATCTCAGCCTTAACTAACCTTGGCATCAATAAAATAGAAGCACAAAATTCAGTACTCGCTATTTTAGCCAAAAATGAAGAAATTTCGATAGATGAGTTAATTAAATTAGCTCTTAAAACCAGAGGACGGTAATGCCGGATAAGATTTTAACAGCCGATAAACTTGAAAATGATCAAGAACTCTCGTTGCGCCCTAGCTATTTAAATGAATTTGTTGGGCAAGAACAAATTAAATCTAACTTATTAGTATTTATCCAAGCAGCAAGAAACAGGCAAGTACAGTTAGATCACACTTTATTTTATGGTCCACCTGGCCTTGGCAAAACTACCCTTGCCCAAATTATTTCTAAAGAAATGGGGGTAAATTTTAAATCTACATCTGGCCCTGCTTTATCTAAAGCAGCAGACCTTGCAGCTGTACTAACCAATTTACAAGAAAACGACGTATTTTTTATTGACGAAATTCACAGGCTGAATACTAATATCGAGGAAGTATTATACCCAGCAATGGAGGATTTTGCTTTAGATATAATAATTGGAGAAGGTCCTGGCGCCAGATCAGTAAAAATCCATTTGCCTCGTTTTACCTTAGTAGGCGCAACAACCAGACTCGGGTTACTGAGTAACCCCCTTCGCGATAGATTTGGTATACCTCTTAGATTAAATTTCTATAGTATAGCTGAGTTAAAATTAGTTTTGACTAGAGCTAGTAAAGTGCTGGGCAGTAAACTATCTGACGATGGGGCTTTGGAGATTGCTAGTAGATCGCGAGGAACCCCAAGAATAGCACTACGTCTACTAAGA
>JAJZHL010000018.1 GCA_021804505.1 Pseudomonadota bacterium
CTCCTTATAAGGGAGCTATAGAAGGAAGGCGCAATGGAGTATTAATTTCGAATGGTGACGGTGAAGCAGCTGCTTATGCTTTGTGGAATCTGGAAGATCGAGGTAAAATGTTCATTAACCCAAATGAGCCAGTATATCAAGGAATGATTATAGGCGAGCATACGCGTGACAATGATCTAGAAGTTAATCCTCTTAAGGTTAAGCAGTTATCGAATGTTAGGGCATCGGGCAAAGATGAAGCCATAAAACTTACTCCACCAACCTTGCTCACCTTAGAACAAGCGATCAGCTATATTCAAAATGACGAAAGGGTAGAAGTAACGCCAAAATCCATTAGGTTACGTAAGGCTTTGCTGAATCCTAATGATAGAAAAAGGTCAGAAAGACGCAACGAGGATTAAGGTATACTTAAGTGAAAACAGCAGAACATTTGCGCTCAATAAATGGGAGAATTTGGCAACAGAAACCTATTAATGAGTCTGATGTTCTAGAGCTGTCTCGCTCTTTTGGTATCAGCGATTTTCTAGCTCGAATTCTTGCCCCCCGTTTGGAATCATTAAGTGAAGCAGCTAATTTTTTATCCCCTAAGCTTAAGAATCTATTACCAGATCCATTTCATTTGCTTGACATGAGAAAGGCTGTGGAAAGGTCAATAACCGCTATTTTAAATAAGCAAAGAATTTGTATATTTGCAGATTACGACGTTGATGGAGCGACCTCCTCTGCATTACTCAAAAATATATTAAGAGATTTAGGACACGAGTGTGATATCTATGTTCCAGATCGCATCGCAGAAGGATATGGCCCTAATCCTGCTGCGATGCAAAAAATCAAGGATAAGGGAACACACTTGCTTATTACTGTAGATTGTGGCGCCATGGCTCATGAAGCTCTACAATATGCTAAACAGGTTGGATTAGACGTCATAGTAATAGATCATCATATTAGTAATGATATTTTACCAGAAGCCATTGCTGTGGTTAACCCAAACCGTATTGACGAAACGAGTGAATATACATACCTTGCAGCAGTAGGAGTCTCCTTTTTATTTGCCGTCGCCTTATTATCTGAACTAAAAAAACAGAATTATAATATTATGCCGGACCTTATGCAGTATCTAGACCTAGTAGCACTTGGTACTGTATGCGATGTAATGAAATTAGTAGGTTTAAATCGTGTTTTTGTTGCTCAAGGGCTTAAAGTCTTACAGCAGAGGAACAATTTAGGATTAAAAACTCTATATGACATTGCCGGCATAAACGAAAAACCTTCCTGTTATCATTTGGGCTTTATATTAGGACCAAGAATTAATGCAGGCGGTAGGGTTGGCAAGTCATCTCTCGGTTCTACCTTACTATCAACCATTTGCCTTGAGGAGGCAAGCACAGTAGCTGCTGAACTGGAAAAGCATAATAACGAACGAAAAGTACTAGAGATGGTGATGATTGAGGAAGCCACTCAGATAGCGCTGACACAAGAGCAAGATAGCTCACTATTTATAGTAGGGAAAGGATGGCATCCTGGTGTTATAGGAATTGTTGCAGGGAGATTAAAAGAATTATTCAATAAACCTGTGGCAGTAATAGCCCTAAACGATGGTGTAGGCAAGGCTTCGTGCAGATCTATTAGAAATTTTGATTTTGGTAGTAAGATTATTAACGCTAAAATACAAAATTTATTAGTGGCAGGAGGTGGGCATGCTATGGCTGCTGGTTTTACCGCAACAGAAGAACAACTCCCAGCATTACAGAAATTCTTAAATAACGCTTTCGATGTTGATATTAGCAATAATAGCCTCTCTATAATAGAGGAATATGATGCAGAACTAACAACTAATAGTGCTAACTTACAAATAGTAGAAGAGTATAATAAACTTGGGCCATTTGGCATTGGCAACCCTGAGCCCATATTTAAATTTGATAATCTTTTTGTACTAAAAGCTGACATAGTTGGAGGGAAACATATACGATGCCTACTTGCTCCTACCAAGGAGGCTTTTCAAACAAGATCCATTACTGCTATGGCTTTCAATAGTATCTCCACTCCCTTAGCAGATATTTTACTTAATGTTAAAGCACATAATCTTTCCGTAATCGGCTCGCTAAAGATTAATAATTGGCAAGAACGCTGCACTATACAACTACATATTAAAGATGTAATTATCTAGTAGCCTCTGCGGCCAGCAATCAAAAACTCTTTATTTCCTTTGGTCCCTAAAATAGGGCTAGCTATTATACCAATAATGTTAAAATAATTAAGTTCTAGCCATTGCTGTACTTCTGTACATACTCTTTGATGTAATATTTCCTCCCTTACAATACCACCCTTGCCTACTTCTTTTTTAGCCACTTCGAATTGTGGCTTAATTAAAGCTATTAGCAGGCAATCTGGCTTAGCAAGACTAAGCGGTGTAGGCAAAACGGTAGCAAGGCCTATAAAGCTAGCGTCACAAACTATTAAATCTGGTGGTATGTTAATCTGCTCGGTAGTCAAGTACCTTGCGTTAGTTCTTTCTATTACGGCTACTTTAGGGTCAGTACGTAATTTATAGTGTAGTTCTCCATATCCTACATCCACTGCAAAAACTCTATCGGCACCTTTGCGTAGTAAGACCTCCGTAAATCCTCCAGTGCTAGAACCAACGTCCAAACATACTAACCCTTCGGGATTAATATCAAAATGCTCTAAAGCTGCAATCAATTTTAATGCACCACGTGATACATAATCATGCCCTGCTTTGATTATACTAATATCACCACCACTAGCTGGAACTTGTGTACCGGCTTTTGTTTGCGGCTGATTATCTATATACACTCTACCCTGCATCACTAGGCTGCGTGCCAAATTTATATCAGATGCTAAACCAGCCTTTACTAGATACTCATCTAACCTTATTTTACTCATTTATTTGAGTATTCCTTGAATTAAATTTATTGTCTCCTCTACACCAAAAAGCTTGATAAAGGAACCAAGCCTTGGCCCTTCAGATTGCCCCAGTAATATTTGATATAATTCCTGAAAATAATCTCTTAAATTTTCATAATTATGTTTCATACCAATATCATAAATCTTTTCTTGAATTTGCTCAGAAGTAATATCTGGCGGCAAATCTGCCAAGACCGAAATCATTTCCTGCAAGATAATTTTCTGCTTAACATCAGGAGTTAAGTAAGACTTATTACTTTTGATGAAATCATCATAATACCTAATTGCAAAATCTGTCAGATGGTCCAAATATGGCGCTCTCTCCGGCGTTGCTCCAGCAGCATATTTACTAATGAACCCCCAAAGCACGGATTTATCACTCGGGTTACAAACTGAAGCCAGGTTTAGTAATAAACTAAAACTAATACCAAAAGTTTCGATCACGGGAACATTACCGTGATGAATGTGATATACTGGATTTGCAAACCGCTTTACAGAATCTAATTCTGCATGATATTTTTTATTAAACACAATATATTCATCAACGTTTTTAGGGATAACGTCAAAATACAACCGCTTAGCTCTTGTTGGAGATTGATACATAAAGAGAGCCATACTCTCTAGAGGCGCATATTGTAACCATTCATCCACAGTTATACTATTACCTTTAGATTTAGAAATTTTCTCCCCATTTTCATTTAAAAATAATTCATAAAAGAACTGTACTGGAGCAATCCCACCTAAAATTCTACAAATCTCAGAATACAAACCAGCATTAGGCATATGATCCTTACCATACATCTCATAGTCTACCTGCAGAGCTGCCCACCTCATACCAAAATCTGGTTTCCATTGCAATTTACAATGCCCTTTAGTGACCGGCACCTCCACAAATTTACCATCATCATCTTTATATGTTACAGTACCTGCTGCAAGATCTGTTTTAATAATTGGCACCTGTAAAACCTTCCCAGTCTTAGGACAAATCGGCATAAAAGGTGAGTAGGTTGCCTTTCTTTCTTCCCTAAAACTTGGTAACATTAGTGCCATGATCTCATCATATTTCTCTATCACTTTTAGCATCATAGAATCAAATTGTCCTGACTGGTAACACTCAGTACTGCTAAAAAATTCATATTTAAAACCAAATCTATCTAAAAATGAACGCAGTTTAGAGTTCATATAATGCCCATAGCTTTCATATTCGTTGAAAGGGTCAGGAATAGAGGTAAGTGGCTTACCCATATGCTGAGCCACCATTTCAGGATTTGGTATATTGCCTGGCACTTTACGGAGGCCATCCATATCATCAGAAAAGCAAAAAATTCTAGTTGGAATATCTGATAGCTGTTTAAACGCTTCTTGTACCATTATGGACCTTGCCACTTCAGCAAAAGTGCCTATATGTGGTAAGCCTGATGGTCCATAGCCTGTTTCAAACAATACATAACCTTTTTCAGGAGTTTTTCCATCTAAACGGTCTAGTATTTTCTTGGCCTCAAGAAAGGGCCAAGCATTTGATTTAATTGCATTCTCTAAAATCTCAGTTTTTGTCATTATACCGCATATTAATTATAAGTTTCAAAAGTATATACATATCCTATATATTAAATAGGCCTTGAGTTTTTATTCATATAAATACATAATAGCTGATAGAGCAGCATCTTAAAACATGAATTATAATTAAATACATGCTAATTTCCTCTATCATCAATTACATCCGTAAAGATGGCTACCAAGTTTTACATATTATCTTGATTAGTATAGGAATTCTTGCTTTATCTTTTGCATATTTTGTAGAGTATATTCTGCATTACCCACCCTGTCCTTTGTGTATATACCAACGGTTTCCTTATCTTTTTATAATAAAAATTTCTCTTGTAGCGTTAATTATTAAGAAAATAAGCAAATATACTCTGTTCTTCATTGTACTCAATTTACTTGGAGCTTGTATATTGGCAGCGTACCATAGTGGTATAGAAAGAGGGGTTTTTCGACCAAGCGCTCTTTGTTCTACTATAGTGCGTATACCTAAACATTTAACAATCGAGGACATCAAAACAATGTTCTATAGTCAGCCAACCACAACCTGTACCAAAGCTGCTGTAAAGTTCTTGGATATATCCATGACAGAATGGAATCTAATATTAAATCTTTCATTATTATTTGCTGTACTATTTATTTGGTTTTATCCTAATAAGGATAGCACAATATTAGTTAGCACTAATACCTAATAGTATAAAATATATAAAAGTACAGCAATGCGGTTTCAAAGTATAGTAAGGACACTAGTGCACGTTGGTCATTCCTAGCTACGGCAGGAATGACATAAAATTTATCCTCACAACAAACCAACCCTAGCATGGGAAGATCTAGAAGGTATTCAAAAACAAGTAAGAAAAGAATTTTCTTCTTAACATCTAGACTTATTCTTCTAGGCCTCCACCCTCTCTGAGCTCTTTCCAAGCCTCTAAAATTTCTTGCAACATCTCATTGCTTGTTTCCACCTCATGATCATCAAAATCACTTAGTGATTTTACTAATTCTTTAAGATCCTTAAACTTTAGTTCGTCAATATCCTCATCTGGATAATTTTCTTCTAAACTTATTGCTATCTCCTCAACATCACGCCAATGCATAGCCTATTACCTCACATAATTTAAAGTAACTACTATTACCATTTAATACATAACTACAACTAAATAATTTATAAGTATCTACATATTACATATATATTATTTATAATATGTGAGATTATTATGCAACTACAATAAACTTTTGGTTTTTTTAGGTAGGGATTAATTAAGCGCTAACTATCATTCCAGCGCCACCCTGTGTCATCCCTGCGAAGACAGGGATCCAGTCTTTAATACCTGGATTGCGCACGGCAGCGATGCCTACTCGCAATGACTTAGTAGTAGTCATCAAGAGCGGCGTGGGAATCCAGTTTTTCTGGATCTCAGCTGCAGCAAGGGATGATATAAAATAGCCAGGCAACAACACCTTTTGTTTTGGAATTTCTATGAATCCCAGCCGCAGCAAGGGATGACAAATAGGACGTAAGAATCACAAGGGATAGCCGAAAATATTACTCCCCTTGCTCCAACGATTCAGGAAGGATATCAGTAGCATTTTCTTGTTGCTTGTAATTTTTTGAATATTCTTGGGCCTCGGATTCAGATCTAGCAACGATTACTATTACATTAACACCAAGCTCAGGGTGCAATCTAACTTCTACGTTAAATACACCTAAGGTTTTTATAGGCTTATCAAGCGCAATAGCTAGATATGGTATAGAGTATTCAGTAACCTTAGACAAGCTTTCTGCTATTTCTTTATTGTTGACTGAACCAAATAGCCTACCATCTTCAGCAGATTGTCTAATAAATACTAATTCTTTATCTTGGATAGCATTACCTACTACTTCCATTTTGGACTTTACTTGCGCTTCTTGCTCTTCAAGCTTATGCCTCTGGTCTACTATATATTGCTTATTTAACTCTGTAGCTCTTATTGCCAATTTCTGTGGCAACAGATAGTTTCGCGCAAAGCCATTTTTCACTTTCAAAATATCTGCAATCTTACCAAGCTTGCGTACAGGTTTTACTAAAATCACTTCCATCTTAATAACTCTCTTCTTGTCAAACTTGGAATACGAAAGGCAATAACGCTAGGACCCTAGCAACCTTTATTGCGTTTTTTAATTTACGCTGTTTTTTTGCGCAAACATTAGTAATTCTGCTAGGCAACATTCTACCACCTTCTGAGACAAATTTCAGCAATAGATCTGGATTTTTGTAATCAATCTCTGGCGCTCCTGGCACCGATAACGGGCAACCTTTACGCTTTCTGAAAAAAACTCTTTTACTTGCACGATCTGCCATCGCAGTTACAGACCTAGAATCCATAGTATTATTTTCAAACATCTTATATCCAATATTTAATTTAAATCCTTATTGATAGTTACATCAATTATTTCATCGGTTTCTGAACTTTTACTTCTCAAGATAGCCGAGGTCTCATTGCTAATTTCATCAACCCTAATATTAATAAACCTAATTATATTTTCACTTAGCTTCATTTTCCTTTCTATTTCCTTTATTACTGAATGCTCAGTACTGATACCAAGGAAAACATAATGCCCTTTCTTATTGTTACCTATTTTATAAGCTAGAGTCCTTAAACCCCAATACTCAGTCTTAATTACCTCTCCACCATTATCTACGATAATCTTAGTAAAATCATTGGTAATTCTATCTACATCAGAGGAGGAAACATCCTGACGTATAATAAAAACTGATTCGTAAAAAGCCATATATTAGAAACTCCAGCTGTAAAATAAAGACTATTTATAACAACTAAAAACAGATAATTCAAGTATTATCTTCTAATAATGAATTAAAGGGCTTACTCACAAGCTTTCTGGAGTATGCTTTTTGTTTTCTGTAAAATTAAGAGCTCACGAAATTTATAAATCACATATTTTCCTTGACTTTCTTATAGGATTTTCTTACATTGTTCTTTGGTTTTCATGAAATGCTGCGGGTGTAGCTCAGGGGTAGAGCGCTACCTTGCCAAGGTCGAAGTCGAGGGTTCGAATCCCTTCACCCGCTCCATGTTTATAAAATTTCAGTTTCGGTTTGCAATTAGAACCATCAAGGGCATCACGAGCTGCGTGATGATCCAGTCTTTCTGGATTGCTTCAGAGGCGTTCGCCTCTTCGCAATGACATAGTACTACCAATTCAATTTCAAAGGAGTAATATAAAAAATGAAGTGAGACGCGCGGAACGTAGTGCACTACCTAACCCCGCACGACGAATCAAAAATTTTTATAATTAATCGTTTAGAAAGTGACTTGGGATAAATAATCGCAGTCAATATTAGAAATATACACACTTAAATGCAAACTGCTAAAATATTATTACCCTTAGTAAAGCTTTTCCCCCTCGACTATTTAATCCCAGAAGAGTTAGTATTACGTGTAGGAGACTTAGTTGTTGTCTCATTCCGAAATAAAGAAGTAACTGGGATAGTTTGGCAATTAGACACAGAACCATCTACTAATATCAATAAAATTAAAACTATACAGAGAAAAGTACCTTTAGAGTTCACTCTTTCTGACAATATATTAGCCCTAATTAAGTGGTGCGCTAACTATTATATGAGTGAACTTGGTTCAATAGCCAAATTGGTTTTACCCGTTGAACTATCTGAAGGGCCAGTTAAGGTGAAGCGGCAACAACTAACTAGCGATTTTACCTTACCAGCATTATCACCCGAACAGGAAAAAGCACTTAGCTCATTACGCACAAGCAGTAAACCTTCTATCATAAAAGGTATAACTGGCTCAGGTAAAACGGAAGTCTACTTTCATCTAATAGCAGACTACTTAAAACAAGATAAACAAATACTAATCATGCTACCTGAAATTGCCCTTAGTGAGCAAATAATTAGCCGTTTTACTGCTCGTTTCGGTTTTGCACCAGTAATATGGAATTCTTTGGTAACAAAAGCACAAAGAAAGATGATCCTAAGAGGAATTTTAACCAAGGAAGTTAAAGTTATAATCGGAGCACGAAGCAGTTTATTTTTACCATATCCAAACTTAGGGCTAATTATCTTAGATGAAGAGCACGACAGCTCCTATAAGCAAGATGATGGAGTACTATACAATGCCCGTGATATAGCAATATTAAAAGGCAGCATTTCACAAGTACAAATAGTGCTGTGTTCTGCTACTCCATCAATTGAAACAATATATAATGCTAGCCAGAACAAATATCAACTAATTGAGTTATCAAGTCGTCATCAAGGCGCAGTACTACCTGACATACAATTAATTGACATGGCAAAAGAAAAATTGCCCAAAAATTTCTTTCTGTCAGATACTTTAAAAACTGCAATGCACAAGAATTTAGCAAATAATGAGCAAATATTATTATTTTTAAACCGCAGAGGTTATTCTCCTTTGCTGTTATGTAAGCTTTGTGGCTATCGCTTTACGTGCAATTCTTGTTCTTCCTGGTTAGTAGTACATAAATCTAATCATAAACTGTTATGTCATCATTGCGGGCAGCAAAGCAAAATTCATGATACGTGTCCTGATTGTTTAGAGCACGACTCATTAACTGTATGCGGGCCAGGGATTGAAAGAATCGAAGAAGAAGTTAAACATTTCTTTCCAACCAAAAGAATATCTATAATTAGTAAAGACCATGTGCAAAGCTCCGAAAAGATGCGTGAATTATTGAATAAAATGGTACTTTCAGAAATTGACATCCTGATAGGGACACAGTTAATCACGAAAGGTTACCATTTCCCTAATTTAACCCTAGTTGGAGTAATTGATGCGGACCTTAATTCAGCTACAGCAGGTGATTTACGGTCAAGCGAGAGAACTTACCAATTATTGCATCAAGTAGGTGGGAGAGCTGGTAGAGAGAATAAAAAAGGCTTGGTATTACTCCAAACCTACTACCCTGATAACATCATTTTTAATCAGGTCCAAGATGGAGGTGATCAATTTTTCCAGCATGAACTAATGGCTAGAAAGGATTCTGATATGCCCCCCTACACTAAAATGGCATCTATAATTTTATCTGGCATCAATGAACATAAAATTCTAGCTATCGCTAATAATTTAGTGGCAGCCGCTCCTAAAAGCAAGGCTAGAATACTTGGGCCATCCAGTGCGCTAATGTCTAAACTGGCTGGGAAATTCCGCTATCGTATTCTTGTGATAGCAGACAAAAAGTTTGATTTACAAAATTATTTAAGAGCATGGTTAGGACAAATTACTTTTCCTTCTTCTTGTAAAATAAAAATTGATATAGATCCTATGAATTTTTATTAAGTTAGTAATTTATAATTGACATACTTGCTATTTAAATATTCGAAAATTCCTTCGTCTGAACCTTCAATGCCGAAACCAGAATTTTTTCGTCCAGCAAATGCGCCCTTAGCATTTGCGGGTAAAGGGTCGTTGATTGACACCATACCAAAATCAAGCCGTGATGCTATCATTTGTGCCGTGGCTATGTTTTGGCAATAAATATAGGCTTGTAAGCCATATTCCGTATCGTTTGACTTAGCTATAACCTCTTCTATGGTACTAAATTTATAACAAGCCAGTACTGGACCAAAGATTTCAGTGCTAAAAATATTCATATTGCTTTGGCAATCCTTAACGATTGTTGGCTCAAAAAAATTCTTAAGGGCATTACCACCAGATACAATCTCTGCTCCTTTATTTTTAGCATCTTCTAGTAACTCTAGGATTTTCGTTACGGCAGCAGAGTTAATTAATGGCCCTATATCTGACTCTTGCCAGAAGCCATCACCAACCTTAATGTTCTTATAGTGTTTAGTAAGAATTTGTAAAAATTCTTGATATATTTTATCTTCTATAAAAATTCTGTTAGGCGAGGTGCATGATTGTCCACTATTTCGTATTTTGCCAATAATAAGCTCTTTTGCTGTCTTTTCTAGGTCCGTATCTCCAAGGACTATAAATGGCGCATTACCCCCAAGTTCTAAAGATAAACGCTTTACTGTAGTAGCACTATTTTTGTATAAAATCTTTCCTACTCTAGTAGAACCAGTAAAAGAAACCTTACGAATTCTAAAATCATTACAAAATATTTGTCCAATATTATTAGCATTCCCGGTAACCACATTCAGCACTCCAGGCGGTATTCCTGCGTCACCGGCAAGTTTAGCAAGAATTAAGGCTGAAAATGGGGTAAATTCAGAAGGTTTTAATATCACTGTGCAGCCGGCAGCTATGGCTGGGGCTACCTTTCTTGCAACCATGGCAACTGGGAAATTCCAAGGAGTAATAGCTGCTACCGGTCCAACTGGTTCATACTCTGTTATAATCTTATGATCATATGACTTACCAGGTTTTATTTTCCCTTGAATATTATGTATTGCGCCCGCATACCAATCGATAAAAGAGGCTCCATATAGTATCTCTCGTTTAGCGTCTTCAAGTACCTTTCCTTGTTCTAAGGTAACCACCCCAGCTAATTCATCAATATTTTCTAAAATTAGAGAATACCATTTGCGAAGTATTGTAATCCTTTGCTCAAACGTACTTTTCGACCATAATTGGAAAGCTTTAACAGTAGTATCAACCGCTGAAATTACTGACTCATCCGATAAATTAGGTATTGAGCCGATTATTTCCATATTTGATGGATTGGTAACAGATAATTGCTCATTATAAGCTACCAAATTACCATCTATGTAATTCTTGGCCTTCACTGAATCTAATAAACTCATACCACAACTCTCTAAATAATACTAAACTTTAACTATAATAGAGTACAAATAGATTTTAGAAGAAATACTGCCTACTTAGTTGCTTTTTTCTTTTTAATAACCTTTCTCTTACTCTCCTTTTTAGGATCATCTTCTTTTTCTAGTCTGTCTTTAAGTTTTTTATTACTTACCGCAATTATTTCGGCTGCCATGCCAGACGTCATACTGAATGGATCGTATTTTTTAGGTATAGAAATAAATCTACCCTGATATTTTAAGTATGGTCCAAATC
>JAJZHL010000176.1 GCA_021804505.1 Pseudomonadota bacterium
CTAATAACCGGCGTCTACGGCCAACTAACATTAATAATCCTCGTCTTGAGGAAAAATCCTTATGATTTGTTTTAAAATGCCCTGTTAAGTTATTGATCCTCTCGGTTAATATTGCACATTGCACTTCACTAGAACCAGTATCATTTTCGGCAATAGCATATTCTTTTATTAATTGTTGTTTACGTTCTGCTGTAATCGACATCATTAAACTCCATTTTTTATTAGGTTAAACACACGAAAAGACTTGAAGCAATTGTTACTTAAGCTACCTATTGCCAAGAGTGACCCATTACTCCTAATCCACATTAAATCAACATTTTGGGGATAGTTAAATAGGCACTTTTGACCACAAATAATTTTTTGCGCTTGGTCAAGGGTGGCGTCTAGTACCAGGATGTCGTCCAGTATTGCTTCGATCTTTATAATTTTTTCCTCAAGAAGCATTTTAAGCTTTTCTTGATCTTCTGTACTATAGTCGGTCAATTTAATTGCATTTTCTGCTGTAAATAAACCTACTCTAGTGCGCCGTAATTCTATCACAAATGCTAAACTTTGCAAGGATAAAGCAATATCCTCTGCTAAGGTGCGTATATATGTCCCTTTAGAACACTCAACCATGTATGTGGCCTGGTTATTTTTAGCATCAAAGTCAATACAATCTAATGTGTATATTTCTATATTACGAGATGGTATTGTTACTGCTAGATTCTCTCTCGCTAACTTATAGGATCTCACTCCGTTAATTTTAATTGCAGAAAAAGCAGGAGGAGACTGTAGCTGCACCCCTATAAAACTTTTACATATATTGCGTGCTTGCTCCTCACTTGGCAACTGGCTTGTAACGTTAATAACTTTACCTGCTGCATCTGCTGTATCTGTTTGTGTACCGAATTGCAAAGTAAAAACATATTCTTTCTTTGCATCTACTAATATTCGTACTAATTTTGTTGCTTCACCAATTGCAAGTGGTAGCACACCTTCAGCCTCAAGATCTAATGTCCCACAATGACCTACTTTTGCTCCTTTTAGACCTTTTTTAACAACAGAAACTGCCTGAGCTGAACTAATTCCTTTAGGTTTATAAATATTAAGCCAACCATTATACTGATTCATTTTACCTTCCTAAGACATCCCTAACACCAAAGTCATCCCGAACTTGATTCGGGATCTATTTTTGTTTGTAAATAATACCATGTTATTAGATCCTGAAACGAGTTCAGGATGACAAACGGAGAATTCT
Organism: Pseudomonadota bacterium; assembly: GCA_021804505.1. Taxonomy (GTDB): domain Bacteria; phylum Pseudomonadota; class Alphaproteobacteria; order Rickettsiales; family Rickettsiaceae; genus Tisiphia. The sequence goes on from JAJZHL010000176.1 coordinate 1,241, forward strand.
GGATTACAAGCCGAGTATTCAGCATGACATTTATACTCATTTCTTATTATCATGATATGGGTTAGCAGTTTTTGTAAAAGTAAATCTAATCGGTACTCCGGGCAAGCCAAACGCCTCACGTAAACTATTCATCAAATATTTACTATAGCTCTCGGTAATTTTTTCTGGGTTGTTAGCAAACAGCTTAAATGTAGGAGGACGAATTTTTGTTTGAGTAATATATTTAATTCTAACACGCCTTCCCCCTTTTTGTAAGGGCAAAGGATGGGATTCTGTTACAAACTGTAACCAACTATTTAATTTACTTGTTGCAATCTTTTTGTTCCATAAACTATAGATTCTTAGTGCTGCATCAAGCACATCAGTAATATGTTGTTTATTTAAAGCAGAAATATTTATGACTGGTATTCCTTTAATTTGCGGTAAGCTTTTTTCTAATTTGTATACAAACTCTGATTTAAATCCGTCTTTTTCTTTATTCGTAATTAAATCCCACTTATTCACAACAATTACTAAGCTTCTTCCCTGCTCAATTACATAATTTGCAATATTCAAGTCCTGTTGTTCTAAAGGCATCAAAGCATCCACCATTAGGATAACAGTGTTAGCAAACCTGATACTATGCATAGTGTCAGAAGCTGAAAGCTTTTCTAATGAGGCATTTACCGCTCCTCTTTTCCTCAATCCGGCTGTATCTATCAACCGTATCTTATTCCCCTTATATGACCAATCAATAGAAACGGACTCTCTTGTAATCCCAGCTTCGGGGCCTGTTAATAATCGCTCATCATTAATTAATGAATTGATAAAGGTAGATTTTCCAGCATTTGGTCTTCCACTTACTACTATTTGTAAACAATCATTTTTATCATCTTGCTCGCCAGCTATTTCTACTGCTTCGTCCAGTTCTAAATTGCTAGTCAGAGCATCGTATAAATCTGCCATACCAACACCATGTTCTGCCGAAATCGCAACAAAATTATTAAACCCAAGTTGGTAATATTCTTTTGCAAAATCAAAATTCCCATCGCATTTATTGATCACCAATACGGCATTTTTTCCAGTTTTTCTGATATACTGAGCAAAATACTTATCATCCGGTAATATTCCTGACTTGCCGTCAACCATAAAACAAATCAGATCCGCCTCTTCTATTGCTTCTATAGTTTGTTGCATCATTCTATTTTCTAGTTTTCCTTCTTCAGCTATTTCAAGGCCAGGTGTATCTATTACGTCAAACTCAAAAGAACCTATTCGGGCGTCTGCATATTTTCGATCACGCGTAACGCCTGCTTGATCATGTACAATGGCTTTTTTATTTATAGATAGCCGATTAAAAAGAGTAGACTTACCCACATTAGGGCGTCCAACTAAAGCGATAATTTTTTTATCCATGGTAATATGTTCTGTATTTCATCATGTTATCTTATACGCTAGGTTTTGTAAGTAGTATAGATAATATATATAAGTGTTGTGATATATTAGTTACCACTTATAAAATTAAATCCCATATTAAGAAGCAAAATGAATTAGTCTACTATATTTTT
>JAJZHL010000177.1 GCA_021804505.1 Pseudomonadota bacterium
GCTTATTATGAGCAACAATATAGGCAAAAAAATATAGATTATGAATCACCATATCGCGTTAATATTGTGTTAAACGCTATATTACCTATCGGCTCTATTAACAGTAATGAAGTAAAAATATTTGATGACGAAGTAGCATATAAAACACCTTTTTTATGTGGAGATAAGGTAAAATTTGATACAAAAATTACCAAATTATCAAGCGACCAAGTGATTTTTGACTCAAGGAAGCAAGGAAAAAAGGTGGAAATAAAAATTGGTGATATAGCATATCCAATGATAATTTCATATGCCTTACATGGGAAAATCCCGATAGGTACTAGAACAGTCATTGCCAAGGGTAAGTTATTTAAAACTCTTGGCTCATCTTTAAATAAGATGATCGAGCAGGATAAAATATCAAAGGATGAATATTTGCTTCTTGAATTAACAAATTTACAAATAGATTAAATAGGGAACGAAATGAGTGAAGACAATTATACCGCGACCAAAAGAGCAACCGTACGGGCCCTAGAAGCATTGTTATATGAGCCAATAAAAATTTTAGATCACGGCTTTATTAGAGTAATAGATTATATGGGAGATGATAGTGCTGTAGTTCAGGCAGCTCGTGTATCATATGGTAAAGGGACAAAGCAATTAAATCAGGATAAGGGACTAATTAACTATTTAATGCGTCACAAGCATACTACTCCATTTGAGATGTGTGACATTAAATTCCATATTAAGCTTCCTATCTTTGTGGCAAGACAATGGATCCGCCATAGAACAGCCAGTGTTAATGAATATTCAGCTAGATACTCAATTTTAGGCAATGAATTCTATTTACCCGAAAAGCAACATTTAACTGCTCAGTCTAAAAATAATAAACAAGGACGCACTAATGACGAATTACCAGATAATATTGCCGATAAGGTATTAGCTCTATTAGAAAAAGATGCTAAAATGTGTTATCAGCATTACACTGAGCTGATGAATCAGGATGAACAAGGTAATATATTAGATGAAAACACTGTGGGTATAGCAAGAGAACTTGCCAGAATGAACTTGACCCTCAACTACTATACCGAATGGTACTGGAAGGTAAATTTGCATAATTTATTACATTTTCTAATGCTAAGGGCTGATCCTCATGCCCAATATGAAATAAGAATTTATGCAGAGAAAATGCTAGAAATAGTAAAAGCCTGGGTACCTTTGACATATGATGCCTTTAACGAATATAGGATTGAAGGACGCAATATCTCCAAAAAAGGTATAGAGGTTATAAAAAGGCTAATAAATAACGAGCAAGTCGTCCAGGAAACGAGTGAAATGACAAAAAGAGAGTGGGATGAACTAATGCAAGTTCTTAAATGAGATGATTAGTTATCCAAATTATGCCATTGTGAGCGCAGCACAGCTGCCGAAGCAATCCAATAGCCACAAGGACTGATCACCACGCCGCTTATCAGCGGCTCGAGATGACGTTGGGTTAACTATTGCGGCTTGCAATGACAGATAACAATTAGTTTTATGCTTGCAAAGTAAACATACATCAATAGAATTATACTGTTTATAATTTATAAATAAAATAGGTACATAATGCTTAATAATATCCACTTTACTAGTGAAGAATTGTCGAATAACCAAGGTACAATAGTATTTGTTAACAAAGATCTCGAGATGGATAATACCACTCTACTGATTGATCAAAAATATCATGGGATAATATCTAAAACGATCCAGAACAAATCAGTATTCAGCGGCAAGGCGGGTCAAGTCAGTATTGCTGACTATATAGATAAAGATGGTGAACTAAAACATTTTATTATTGTAGGTATAGGCGATGATAAAGAGCTAAAAGATTTTACAATTGAAGAGCTTGGGGGAAAAATTTTTACTAAAGCTTTGTCTTACAAGATTAAAACTATTGGAACAAAAATAGCAAACGATATTGGCTCATATAAATCACATGAGTTTGCTGCCTTGATTTCTAGCGGCTTCTTACTATCCTCTTATAGGTTTGATAAATATAAAACAAAGCAAAGTGATGATGAAAAATTTTCCATTCACTCCTTCGAAATAAATATAGATAATAAGGATAAAGCGACCTCCCTTTTTGAACATAAAAAATCCTTAGCTGAAGCCGTATTTTTTGCTAGGGATATTATTAACGAGCCTTCAAATATTAAAACCCCAGCTTCCTATGCTGAAAGGATAATAGAATATCTTGAACCGCTTGGAGTTGAAGTAACCGCCCTTGGTGAGAGAGAGATGAAAAATCTCGGTATGGGAGCTCTACTTGGCGTTGGCCAAGGGTCACAAAATGAATCAAAGCTTGTGATAATGGAGTATTATGGTCAGGATAAGAACGCTACCCCTATTGCCCTGGTAGGTAAAGGTGTGACGTTTGATACTGGTGGTATCTCGCTAAAACCAGCCCAAAATATGGAGCATATGAAATATGATATGGCTGGATCAGCTGCAGTAGTAGGTAGCATTATGGCCCTAGCAAAACGCAATGCAGCAGTAAATGTTATTGGTATTGTGGGGTTAGTGGAAAATATGCCTTCAGGTAATGCTCAAAGACCAGGGGATATAGTCACTACAATGTCTGGCCAAACCGTAGAAGTTCTTAATACTGATGCTGAAGGACGTTTAGTGCTTGCTGACGCTATTTGGTATGTACAAGAAAAATTCAACCCTAAATGTATTGTTGATCTGGCTACACTTACTGGCGCCATAATAATATCACTAGGAAAAACATATGCTGGCTGCTTTTCTAATAAT
>JAJZHL010000178.1:0-808 GCA_021804505.1 Pseudomonadota bacterium
TTAAAGGCTTGCGCTTCACTGAGTTTCCTTGGTTATCTGCATAAAGCTTAGGATCTAAATGACGTGACCAGGTAATATCTGAGCGTACTTTGTCTCCAAAATTAACCCCAAGACCTACGCCTGCGCCTACTATAGCACTAGTGTTAGACTTTAATTTACTATTAGCGGCAACACCAGTATCACCTGCTTTTACATTATGGAAGTGGGACCATCCTGAATCAATACGAAAATAGCCTAAGATATCTGGATTTATATATCGTTCAGCTTTAGCTATTGAGGGGATAACTAGTAAACTTGTTGATAACAGCGTAACAATTATATTTTTTTTCATAGTAACCCTCCATTAATTTATAACCCTAAAAAAGTTTCTTTAGTTATCTCGGTGAAACTTTATGAAGAAGGGCCATTAATTAGGCCCGTCTTCTATGAAATAATCTCCTTAGTTACTTTTTTTCTGTAGCCTTACAGTCTGTACCGGTTGGGGTATCGATAAAAACTATATTATAATCACTGGATAATTTTAAGTTCTTACATGTCCCTCCTAGAGATACAACGTTTCCTTTGCCTGTTAGGTTAAATACTTCTTTATTGTGAGAATTTCTAGTTACTTCTACCTTAATATCTTGTTTTGCTGGTATTGCAACGCTACTCACTTGTGCTCCGGTTAAACCAGCTTTACCAATTATAGATAGGTCTGCTTCGTCTTTTTCGATACTAAATTCTACTGGTACAGTTTTGTCATTCTTAATGGTCAATACAGACGCATTAGCATTACCGCATAATAATAACGCAATAACTGAACCGCAAG
>JAJZHL010000178.1:818-2711 GCA_021804505.1 Pseudomonadota bacterium
AAGGTACTAATTTTATTTTGCATAATAAACCTCCTTAAATTTAGGGTTAGATAGTTATATTATTTGTTTGTTAATTCATTAAAGCTCTTTTCAAATGTATCTTTAAGTCCGTCATAATTTGGTCCCTTCTTATCTAAGTCACCTTTTGCCTCCTTAATATATTCTTCTATAGTTTTAATAATATTATTTAGGAAACTTTTGATAGCGTGAAATACATCCGCTCCTTTCCCCGCTTGTTGAGGAATAGCTTTTTCAATCTCTTTCAGTTTGTTAACTAATGCTTGATAATCGCCTTTTTCAAGATTTTCGGCTAAATCGTTCATACTGTCTTCAAACTGATCAAGCTGCTTGTTTACAGGGGCAAGGTCCTCTATACCGAGTTTAGAAGCATATTTTTTAGCTTCTTCCGTGAGAATCTTCGCCATTTTGGTATATTCTTGGTGAGAAAGATGTTCTACTAATCTGCTAGCAAGCTCTTGAGGGGATTTTGGTTTGTTTAAGATGTTTTCAACAGAATCTGTGATGCTATCTTTAGTCTTTCTTGCCGTGTCTTTAATTCCTTCAACTATTCCCATAAAAACCTCCTTTCAATTATTTCAGGTAGTCTTATTAGTCAAGTTGCTTCCAATTGAAGCGGCATAAGCTCAGCAAAACTAACGCTTACATCTTGGATTGTAAAACTATCAATAATCCTTGTCAACTCTAAAATTACACTAGACCTTTTTCCAAACTCTACTTCTATTGGTGTTTTGTACGTCGGTTCGATACTCGGATCCTCGCGTACATTTAAGTACGCTGCGGATCGAGGTTTCGAGATTCCTTCAAATCTCGTAGAATAATCGAGTTTAGAAATAGGTCTACTAATAGTAATTTGAATTGAGAGAACATTTTATAAAATAATATAGTATTAGAACAGAGGTAAGAAGCTGACTCAGAACTTACTACAGTAGGGAAGGGGTCAACCTCCTCTACTGCTATGGGATGACTATTCAATCTTTATAAAGACGAAGTCCACGTGAAATATTAGAGGTTACGAAACGTTTTTTATAGCAGGGCAAGATATTGCCTTACTGAGGAAGATAATTGAATATAGTCCACTGATACCTACCAGTACATAAACTATTTTTGTGAGAGTAGTATTTTCCCCTAACAGATATGTTACTAAGTTAAAATTAAAAATGCCGACCAGTCCCCAATTTATAGCTCCTATCGAGGCTAGAATAGAAGTGATTGCTGTAACGGGATTGGTAGTCGTATTTACTATCATAATTGCTTCCTTATTAGTTATATTATCTATGTGTTAGCATGTGTACGTAAATAGCCTAGGCTATCGCTTTATGGCTATCTACTATTTTTAAACTTATACTATTAATATCTCTAGATCAACTTAATATCAACGGCTAAGTTTTTGCCTCTTTCGATACCGAGTTGGTAACCAACTTTTTGACCTTCATTAATATTTCTAATATTGGCTCTTTCTAGGGCTGTAATATGTAAGAAAATGTCTTTAGATTTATCACTTGGCTCTATGAAGCCGAATCCTTTATTGGCATTAAACCATTTAATTACTCCTGTTAGCATAAACTTTCCTCCAAATATACTTTTATTACGTACGCTTTGGTACTCTTTAATGGTGCTCTTAAAAACAAAATAAGTCAAAGGGTATTTTCAAGTGTGAGTATACTACGCAAGATACTACAATTTTAATTGCTTGGTTGTTAGTAAAAATAGTATTAATTTAAGGGGGTTGACAATAAATAATATAATGGAAACCCCTTTGCCAAACAAATATATTATAGGCCGTTTAGAAATGATAATAAGAAACACAAACTCTCTAATAAATCTGCCAGATTTATTGAAACAATTACAAAGTCATTATTATGCTTCTGTAAG
>JAJZHL010000179.1 GCA_021804505.1 Pseudomonadota bacterium
ATGCATCATCCAGGTCCATAAAACTTGTATATTTAGACTTCGGATAAGGCTCTTTAATATATTTGCAACCTACGGGTATCCAGCCCGTGATGCCAATAGTTGCAACACACATACGATCATTATCTACTATAACCTGCCAAGGAATTGGGATACCCAAATCTAAAAATATCCCATTTGCCCCTTCACTCCTGTCGTCAAATTTCTCATGGTAACTTTCCTTATTAGGAGTCCATATATTCTTTATATCATCCCACGGGCTTTCATTTGTTAACATAGCTTTGCCTATAGCAATAGCAGCTTCTGTTACTGCTTCTGCGCGAACTAAGGCTAATTTAGTGTTGCTACAAAATGCAAAGCTAAGTTTCTTGTCATTCGGATCTATTCTATTATTTCTTAGACAAGCCTCAGGGAATAAATCATCATCATTTATTTTAAGACGTAACATTGCACTAGCATACAAACCTGGTGATACTATATTTGCGACTAAAAAAGTAAAAAATGGCGCAGGTATACAAGTATGAGAAAATTCTGATCTTAATAAATTCCCTACTCCTTGAGTCTCACAAGTTAAATTATCTAAAGTATCAATTACAGTATCTATAATATCTGCTTTGGCACATTGGATGGTACCAAAACCTAAAATATAGACAATAATAAAAAACTTATAAAGCCGCGGTTTAATAGACAAGCATATAATATAAAAATTTATTAATATTTGAGGAAGTGACCTTCGCAGGGTACATGGGCTTAGCAAAGATACTTTCATTGACTCTATGAAATTGCTCATAAAGTTCTACTAAACAAATAAGTAAAGCTAAAAAAAATAACGAATATAAACATTAATTCCTGATTCATAGCACCAATTATTGCAATAGTTTTGTTTCCCCATAGAACACAGGTAGCCACCTTTCAGGATTTTCGCCATGCTCAGCTATGATTTTATCAAGTAATAAAACTGTTTCTACTCTACCAGACAGCACATTAATTATATTAGTCATACCACTTAGATTTACTTTAGCTACTACTGCATTAACACCTTGTTTTATTAAAAAATAACGTGACGCCGGGTCAGTAGTTTTAATTAATATATACTCACGTTGACTAAGCATAAATGCTGAGCGGTAAATATCAGTTGCTTTTAAATTAGGAAGGAAAATTTGGGTAGCTGTTTGTTGGATTAAGGTATCACTAATTCTACTTTTTGCAGCGTCCTCAACACTTTGGGTGGCAAAAATGACGAAAGTATTTAGCTTTCTTAAGACCTTTAGCCAGTCTTTAATTTTGGGGGCAAATATAGGATTATCTATTAAAGCCCATGCTTCATCCAGCACTATCATTGTCTGAGAGCCATCTAAGGAAATATTAATCCTATGAAAAACATATAATAACACGGGGGCTAGACTAATCTGATCTTTCAATAGCTCTGCCATTTCAAAGCCAAAAACTCTTGCTTTTTTTAAGTCAATATTGTCTTCTGCATTATCAAATATATTGGCACATGATCCTTTACCATGCCATATAGCAATTCTTCCTGCTAAAGTCCCGGGCCCATCTATACCTAAAAATGGCACTATATTACTAAGACGTCTATCTTTTTTTTCTAACCTAAAATTCCCATCTATTGCTTGAGTTAAAAGCTTAACATCTTCAGCATTTAAGGATTCATTATTATAGGATACTAATAATCTTAACCATTCTAATAAAAACGTTCTGTTCTCCCCATTATCTTCGAGCTGTAAAGGATTAAAATTACATTTTGTGCCAGGGTCGATTATAGTATAGACTCCACCCAATGCACGGATGAATATTTCAGCACCTCGGTCTTTATCAAAGAAAAACATTCTTGGCCTAAACTTTTGTGCTTCTGCACATAAAAAATTCATAAGCACAGTTTTACCAGCCCCAGTAGGACCAATTATTAAAGTATGGCCCACATCTCTAACATGAAAATTAAAATAGAAAGGTGTGCCTGACGTGGTATCAAGTATTGTGACATATTCGCCCCAATGATTATCATAAATTTTACCCAGGGGGTAATTGTGCATTGACGCAAAACCAGCCATATTTAAAGTATTAATAGTTGATTTACGAACTATATAATTTATATTACCAGGCAACTGCCCCCAATAACTTGGCTCCAAATTAACTCTCTCCCTAACAGGTTGCATGCCACTATTAGAGAGCTCAACAGATGCCATAGACAATGAATTATCCAGCGCCTTAAGATCGTCTTCAATGCATAAAAGTGAAAAATGATGCTCTCCAAAACCAATATTACCACTCATAGCCATATCAAGAGCCTGAGAAATTTCAGCAACTTGCGATACAGCCTTATCTTCCGCTTGAATCATCCTGTTTTGTTGGAGCTGCATTTTATTAATTGCAACTGTTCTGTTGGAAAAGACAAAGCTCTGCGTCATTATAAATTCGAAAGGCATTTGCAAAAACCCATCAAATGCTCCAGCCATAGTGCTGGGGCCGTACTCTAATATGCTAACTATACCGGCATACTTAACACCACTAGCTGCGCGAGATTCAATGGATCTTGATCCAAAAAATAACCTATGAGTTGCAATATATTGGTCAATCATCCCCCTGGGTACTATCATGGGCATATGCTGTCCACAATTAATTAAAGTACCTAAAAAACCTAAAATCTCACAATGATAG
>JAJZHL010000019.1 GCA_021804505.1 Pseudomonadota bacterium
CATCTAGTACGCCTGAGATCATCTCTCCTACCATAATAAACTCTTTCTCTTTAAATCCTCTGGTTGTACAAGCAGGTGTACCAAGCCTAATACCAGAAGTAATGAAAGGAGACGTGGTATCAAAAGGAATAGCATTTTTATTACAGGTGATACCAGCTCTCTCTAACGAATCTGCAGCTACCTTACCTGTTATACCATAATTTCGGAGGTCCACTAATACCATATGATTATCAGTACCGTTTGTTAAAATATTGTACCCTCTATCAGTAAGTGTTTTCCCAAGAACCTTAGCATTACTCATAACTTGTTTGATATAAGCATGATACTCTGGTTGCAAGGCTTCTAAAAACGCTACCGCTTTGGCAGCGATTACATGCATTAATGGCCCCCCCTGCAATCCTGGAAATAGCGCAGAATTTATTTTTTTACCAATCTCTTCATCGTTTGAAAGGATCATTCCGCCTCTTGGACCCCGCAGAGTCTTATGGGTAGTTGTAGTGACTGCATGAGCATATGGTAATGGACTTTGATGTTCTTTCGTTGCTATCAAGCCAGCAATATGTGCTATGTCTGCTACAAAATATGCTCCTACCTTATCAGCAATTTCCCTAAATTTAGCAAAATCTAACTCGCGCGGATAAGCAGAATAGCCAGCAATAATAAGTTTAGGCTTATGCTGCAAAGCTATATCTTCCACTTCTGCATAGTCAATTCTGTAGCTTTCTTTATTAACGGGGTAAAAAACAGATTTAAACCATTTACCCGACAAATTAGGAAGAGCTCCATGGGTTAAATGCCCTCCAGTATCAAGCGACATACCAAGAATAGTATCATGAGGTTGTAAAAGTGCTAAAAACACTGCTTGGTTGGCCTGAGAGCCCGAATGCGGCTGGACATTCACATATTTGCAATCAAATAACTTCTTAGCCCTTTCTATTGCTAAAAGTTCCGCCTTATCTACTTCTTCACAACCATTATAATAACGCTTACCTGGATAGCCTTCTGCGTATTTATTGGTAAGAACTGACCCTTGGGCCTCCAGCACCGCTGGACTTACAAAATTTTCAGACGCGATAAGTTCTATAGTATTGTGCTGACGTTTTACTTCAGCGTTAATAATCTGATATATTTCATTATCTGTTTCAGATAATGTTTTTAAAAAACGTGTCATTAAACCTACTTAATATTTTCTTTTATAAACTCTACTGCAAATCTTAGGCCACTTGCATCAATTGAATGAGCAAGGTTTTGTACGGTGTGGCTAGCATGCGGGACATCATGCTGTTTTAAGTACGCAATTATTTCATCCATACTAGCTATTTCTACCACATCATCAAGGGCTCCATGAACTAAACATACTGGCGTGGATTTATTTATACATTCTTGTGGTGGAATTAATTTCCCAGAAAAACCTACTATACAGTTAAACGGCTTCGGCTCGATAAGATTCAAATATAAACCCATCATCGTACCTTGAGAAAACCCTATAATTATAGTATCTTGATTAGTCAGGTTCAATTCCCTTTGCTTATCGTGTATTATACCTTGTAATAAAGCAATGTTTTGAGCTACTAATTCTTTTAATACACTTAAGTTGCGATTACCTAAGCTGAACCACTGCCGCCCATAAGGTGCCATATCGAATGGCTCAACCCCATGCGGAGAGATAAAGTAGCAATCTGGCAGCTCTTCCTGAATAAACGGCACAAGCCCTATCAAATCATTACCATCCGACCCAAGCCCATGCAGCAATACAACTAATTTTTTGGGTGTATTCAAACTTTTTACTTCTGGATAAGGTAATATTTCTGTTCTACTCATATTATTTTTTTGTTTATGTCATTGCTACTGTTATCACATAAACACTTTTTGCTCCAGCATTTTTTAAAAGCATTGAACATTTATTTATTGTACTACCAGTCGTACGAACATCATCAATTAATAGTATGTTACTACCTTCAATTTTGTGTCTTTTATTAAAAGCTAAACTGTTCGCTAAATTCTTCTCACGCTGGTTTTTAGATAGAAAGGTTTGCGACTTAGTCCATCTTGTTTTAATCAAAACATCCGGAAGCGCTTGTTTTTTAATTATCTTACTAATTTCTTGCGCTAAAATTAAGGCTGGATTATACATTCGAAATAGCCGCTTAAACCTATTCATGGGAACAGGAATAATAAAATCTACATCTTTTATCTCATTGTAATATCTTGTACATAACAATTTAGCAAAGCTTTTAGCAAAAACAGTTTTATCATGATATTTGAAGGCATGGACTATCCTTTTACTATGTTCATTAAATTTTAACAAACTACGAGCCATATCGTAGGCAGGCTTATTCCGTATACATCTTCCACAATGCATAACACCCACTACTGATAACTCTAATTTATAACCACATATAATACAATAAGGTCTTGCAATAAAATCTAGTTTTTCCCAACAAGGAGGACAAAAACTACCATGACTATCAACCATTTCCGAGCAAGATAAACACCGAAATGGCAAAATATAATTTATAATACCACTGAATAACGACTGAGTAATATCAAGCATCTTTTCTCTTTAGCGATTATGTACTTGGGAGTGTTGTTGTTGTCTGACTTTAAGTTCTGCAACAACCTTTGAGTGAGGGGTTTTTGGTGTAGGTGAAGGCTTAATGTCACCTATTTTAATACCCCCTGCTGCTATAGACTTAGGACGCTCTCCACCTTCAGTCAAGTACACTACCATATCCGCTACACTAGCAGCACGCTCTAATTTATTCTGCGCAGTATTTGCTGAAGCAGTTTGTTCTTGTACAGCAACGTTCTCTCCAATTTGTTCTGGCTGATATAAATTGCTTGTACTATCAAACTGGGATTGAATTACATATTTCGTGCCTGAAGCAACTGAAAATGTCATTTTTTCAAAGAAAGTTTTTTCTTTAGGGGCAGCAAAATCTGGTTCTAGCGCTACTTCTTTACGAAGTGCTTCAAATCTTTCTCCTGGCTCTTGTGGAAGTTTCCCGGCTTCTACTTCTTTTGCAAACCTGGTTAAGGCTTCTGTTCTTATTCTTTCTTCTCTCTCAAGTGTTTTAAGCTCTTCTAAACTCTTATATTGGCCTATTTCTACCTGCAATTCATCATTTGCTCTTTGAACCGCATATTTTTCTTTTCTTTTTTGTAGATTCTTATCGGCCTCTCCTGTAACGTTACCAAGCGTTACAAAAGCAGCCATTGCCTGATCAACTGGATTATCTGCTGTTAGAGCATTTCCTATAAGAGAAACACCTTCTAATGCATTATCACGTAGCGCTTTAGCAACTTCCCCTACCTTACTAGTTTTAGGAGTGATCCTTAACTCTGCTGCTTCCCGTCTAGGACCCAGGGTTGCTTCATGTTGCTCAATAAACTTTTGAAAACTAGAAGAAGAGTCTAGCTGTTTGAGTAACTCTTTTTGTTTTTGCTTTAACTCTACATTATTTTTTAAAAGTCTATGCTCTTGCATCAATCTCTTGGCATCATGCACTTCTAAGCTTTCTTTAGCGACATTATAAGCTATGGCAGCTAATGATAAACTGGCTAAAGCAATACCTACCGGCGTAGGACTTATTAGCATAGTTAAAGCAGCCATCCCTATTCTATAAAATCGTTTCGCTGGTTTGCTAGTTAAAGTCTTCCATACAGTAGCAACTGAACGTGAAAATACTTTTCCTACCTTAGTGCTTTCTAGTTTTTCAATAAATTTATCACGAAAATTAGTAAATGGTACTACCAAGTTTGAGGCTCTAAACATCAGCACAATACCCGACTGTGCTATGCTTGCTATTCCTGTTAGCTCTCCCCGTACGACTTGCGTTACAATGTTTGCAATCGCAAGAGAAAAAGCCACTATTGCTGCCACCGCATTAGCTATTCTAAACCCTAATCTTATTTTTTCTCCTTGTTTTGGTGGTACTTGAGAAGTATTTTCACTAGAATTTTCTTGGGTAGCTTTCGCTTGTTCTTCTTTCTTATTACCGCCTAAATCCTGTTGTATCATAATATCTATCTTTGCCCCATAGCATAATTCAGCAGCAAATCCTTAATAGGTGATAAATGATCAATAGCCTTAAGGCCTGCCCTCCTCAAATACCATAATAACCTGAAATTATTGGAAAAAATGCTATTTAAATTATCAGTCATTATATACATTTCATAATTATCATCTGCTCTCTTAGCTTCATATTGCTGCAGTATCTCCTGATTAGTACCAAAATCAGCTACTAGTTGCGTTAAAATTTCTATGTCTTTCATCCCTTGGTTTAGCCCTTGCCCTGCCAAAGGATGTATAATATGAGCACTATCAGCTACAAGTACGATTTTATTATAAAAATATCTATTTGCAATACGCGCTTTCAAAGGATGCATTATAATATTGCTGTCTAAGACAATATTACCATAGGTGTTACCACAATTTTGAGTTACCAAATACTCTATTTCTTCTTTCGTCAAAGTTATAAGCAAGGCTCCCTGCTCAGGGGTATTTGTCCATACTATAGATGAATAATGCTGATCAGATAGAGGTAGAATAGCACACGGACCAGACGGCATAAAATGCTCTATCGCACAATTTTCGTGACGCTTTTCATGCCTAATATTAAATGTTAACGCCACCTGCTTATATTGTTTTACTATTCTGTCAGAAAAGAAATGCTGGCGTACCTTAGAATGATGCCCATCACATACCACTAATAAATCACACTTTATACTATTACCATTCTCAAGATATAATATTGAATGCTCTTTAAAACTATCAACTTTATGATAAAGACATTGATCAAGTACCTTAATATATGGGCTATCCTTTACTGCATGTAATAGAATATTTTTAAATTTAGGATTTGCTATTATATAGCCAAGTGCTTCATGACCTTCCATATTAGACAAGCCTAACATTTCTGATGCCTTATTATCCACCACATATACTTCAAGCATTTTACTGGCATTATCTTTGACCTCAGGCCATATATGAAGACTATCCAAAAATTCAGAAGAAAGCGGTGTTAGAGCAGTAGTCCTGTTATCATTAAAAAAACTATCACTATTTGTATCATTGCGCTCAATGATAGTAGTATGTATTTGCCGTTTGGCAAAAGCTAAAGCTGTTAGCATCCCACTAAAGCCGCAGCCTAATATTACTATTTCCTCGGACATATTGCTTTACTTATTAGATTGTTTTATAAAATATCTTAAATATGCGTTACTTGCTATAAAGCTAAGGAAAAAATAAATTATAGCAATATCCAAATACGAACTATTCATTTTAAATGAGCCAAGCAGGGATATAAGAAGGCTTACTATTGCTGTTAAGCTATTTAATAGTAATATTTTAGTAAAAATACTTACATTTTGGATAAATAAATAGATCATTAGACAAATAAATAGCATTGTAGTGATCAGACAAAAGTTTATCATATCAATTATTTTAAATTGGTTTATTGATTATTTAGCGATTATAACATAAAATCGCCTCTCATTAAGTGAACTCTATTTAATTTTATACATTTTTTTTATGCACGATACAGATATTATTATAATAGGAGCAGGGCCAGTAGGTTTGTTCGCTATTTTTCAGGCAGGAATGCTTGGTATGAAAGCACATGTTATAGACGCCCAAGAGATAGTAGGTGGGCAATGCACTACCTTATATCCTGATAAACCTATATATGACATACCCGCCTACCCTAAAATAATGGCTGATGATTTGATAAAGCAGCTAGAACTACAAGCTAGGCCGTTTTCACCGACTTATCATCTAAATCAGCAAGCAGTAAAATTAGAGATAGAAGGGAATCTATATAAAATTACTACCTCGAAAAACAAACAGATAACTGCTAAAGCTATCATAATTGCTGCTGGATGCGGTGCATTTGGCCCTAATAGGCCACCGCTACAAAATATAGAAGAATTTGAGGGAAAATCTGTATTTTATTTTGTAAAAAATCGTAGTTCCTTTGCGAATAAGGAAATTGTTATAGCAGGTGGTGGAGATTCTGCAGTAGATTGGGCAATATCACTTAGCGAGATTGCCAAAACAATTTTTTTAGTACATAGACGTGATAAATTTAAAGCGGCACCAGAGAGCCTTCGGCAACTAGATGAACTAGCATCTAGCGGCAAAGTTCAGCTTGTTATTAACTATCAACTAGATAAATTAATAGGCAAAAATGGTGTATTAGAAGCAGTTGAAGTAAAGGATTTTGAAGGAAATATCCGCTCATTACCAGCAGATACATTATTACCATTCTTTGGATTATCACAGGATTTAGGACCAATTAAAGACTGGGGCTTAAATATTAAAAATCATCACATAACCGTGGATAATTCATATTTTCAAACAAATATACCAAATATCTATGCTATTGGTGATATAGCTGCTTACCCTGGCAAATTAAAGTTAATTCTCACTGGCTTTGCTGAAGCAGCAAGTAGCTTGCATCATGCATATGACAAAGTGTTTGAGGGCAAGGCTCTACATTTTGAATATTCTACCACTAAAGGAGTAAAGCAGTAGTGGTAGAAATTAGTAGCAAAATAATCAACGGTAAATATTATGCCCACGAGATACTGTCTGATCTGAAAGAACAGGTATCTATCTATCGGCAAGAACTTAACCGCGTTCCTACTCTTGCAATTATCCTAGTTGGGGATAACCCTGCAAGTGCCATATATGTTAGAAACAAGCTGAAGGCAGCTGCTGAGATTGGTATGGATACTTTGCAGATCAATCTCCTCTTTAATGTTGGGGTTAATAACATATTAGAGGAGATTAATACTCTTAACGAAGACCCAAAGGTTTCTGGTATTATTGTACAACTTCCCTTACCAGGCCACATTGACAAGAACTTAATTTTATCTGCTATTAACCCAAATAAGGATGTGGACGGTTTTCACCCCTTGAATGTTGGCTACTTGCATAGCGGAACAGGGAATGGGTTTGTACCCTGCACTGCTCTTGGCTGCGTGGAGTTAATTAAAAAAGTAGAGCCCAATTTAGTAGGCAAAAACGTTGTAGTCATAGGGCGCTCCAATATTGTCGGCAGGCCATTATCTGCTTTATTACTCAGAGAAGATTGTACGGTTACTGTTTGTCACTCTAAATCACAAAATTTAAGCAAGATCACCTCGCAGGCAGATATAGTAATATCGGCTATGGGGTCCCCTTTAATGCTTACTGCTGAGTATTTTAATTCAAACTCTATTGTCATCGATGTAGGCATTACAAAGCTTGAGTCCGGTAAAATAGTTGGGGATGTTGACTTTACAAATGTTGTGAATAAAGTCAGATATATCACTCCTGTTCCAGGAGGCGTCGGGCCTATGACCGTCGCATTTTTGCTAAAAAATACGCTAAAAGCAGTACTGGCTACTTACTTTAGGTAGTATACTGGAGGATGGAGTGAGGTGGTGGCATACCCAGCTTGTCATTCCTAGCCACGGCGGAAAACCAGTACTTACTTGGGGTGTGAAAATAACCATATTGGTCTTAATATCGCTATTAAAGACACAAACTTAGTAAAATTTACGGGGATTTTTCTCAGTGTATGCAATAAATGCTTGTTTCTATTTTTAACTACCTCTATTTTAGTGGGGTTAGTGATGACTTACAACCGTCATGAAAGTCGACCTCAAGCTCTAGCTATGCTAGGGGTCCGCTGTTATAAGCACTTGAGAGGCGTGAAATACAGCGGGTGGTTATTATTCATTAATGGCTGTTGTAAGCCCCTAGCACCAACATAATAGGGGTCGATGACATGGATGTTTTGGAAAGCTTCCTTTGGTTTTACATTCCACTTTTTATAGTAGTAATTGTAATTCTAGTTATTCATTTTTATAGAAATAAATAATTAGAATTATAAATATCTAGATTTCTTATAATATAGCGCAAGCATTATTATTTTATTCTTTTTACACCATACCTAATACCTCAAGCATTTCTTCATAATCTCCACTAGTATGTAAGACATAATCACAACCTGCTGCAAGAGAAGCTGCTGCTACTTTACCTATGCTCTTAACATAATTTTCTCTAGCTTCTGCAAATTCTTGATCGCTTATTTTTGCACGATTTTTTAGAGCATATAAATATTGTTTACCAGCTTCCCCATGAAGTGCTCCCATCTCTATAGCATCTGTGGTCAATATGCCTTTAAAACCTATAACTTCTCTGATAAAGCTTATTGCCTTTTTTGATAACGTTACTGGTAGTTCAGGATCTAAGGCATCAAATATAATATGCGCCGTCATTGCCCATATATTATTAATTTTTGCTAGTTGCCTAAATACCTCAAAATCTGTTTTCTCTAACTCTTCACACTTCTCTGAGACATGTGGTAAAACATAATGGCTATCAACCCTTGCTCTTCCATGGCCTGGAATATGTTTTATGATAGCTAAACCACCTTGCTCTTGTATCGCTTTTATTGCTTCAGTACATAACTCCACCACTTTTGGGACAAACTCTCCAAAGCTACGATCACCAATTACGTTATCAGTATAAGAGTAGCGCAAATCTGCAACCGGTGCACACGGAGAATCAATTCCAAACTGCTTTAAATCGCGCATTATACTAGCATAGTTATCAAATGCAACCTCTAAAGCGTATTTTTTGCCGTTTTCACCGTAAATTTTACTAAAATATTCAGCTGGTGGATAAAATTTTGAAGCTAAAGGTGGCGCTAATCTTGCCACCCTCCCGCCTTCTTGATCGATAAAAATCAAGGGATTGGAGTCAAGATGTAAATTTTTTAATTCTTGGATTAATTGTGTTAATTGCTCTTTATCTCTAATATTTCTTTTGAAGAGAATAAAACCTATAACTTTGTGGTTTAAAAATAGCTGCCTTTCTTGCTCAGTTAAGCTATGGCCAGCAATACCAAAAATTATAGGTTTCACTTTAGCCATTATATCTCATAACACTAAAGTTTTTTGTGTAAATTACCAAATTTTGAATATTGACTATCGTAATGAAGTTGGACATGACCAACAGGACCATTACGATGTTTTGCAATAATGATTTCTGCTACATTATAAACTTCATTTAGTTTATTCAGCCATTCTGCATGTTTGGCATCATTTTGAGCTGGTTCTTTACGAGTAAGATAATATTCTTCTCGGTAAATGAACATTACTATATCAGAATCCTGCTCAATAGAACCAGACTCACGTAAATCTGAAAGCATAGGTTTTTTATCCTCTCTAAGCTCAACAGCTCTAGATAACTGCGACAGTGCAATTACTGGAATATTTAACTCTTTCGCTATAGCTTTTAGCCCTTGGGTAATTTCTGAGACCTCATTTACCCTATTCTCAACTTTGCTTATCCCTCTAATCAACTGGAGATAATCGATAAATAGTATTCCAAGATTATGCTTACGCTTCATTTTTCTTGCTCTGGTCCGGATAGCAGCAATAGAAAGCGAAGGCGTATCGTCTATGTAAAATGGCAATTCTGAGAGCGCTATCACTTCCTTACGTAATTTGTTATAGCTATCTTCGTTAACATGCCCAGATCTTAAGGAAGAAGAGTCAATTTCTGTATGCATTGATAAAAGACGAGTAGTCAGCTGTTCTGACGACATTTCAAGCGAGAAGAAGCCAACTGATTGTTTTTCCTGATTAAGACCCTTATTTTTTAGCAACATTGCCTTACAGCAATTAACGGCCAAATTTATGGCAAAGGCAGTTTTACCCATAGATGGCCTACCAGCAATAATTACTAGATCCGAATTATGAAACCCTGATAATTTGGCATCTAAGTCGATTAATCCTGTGGAAATACCTATCACATGGTCAGAATTCTTCATTGCTCTGCCAACACTAGCTAGTGAATCGGAAAGAGATACAGCAATTTTGACGAAACTCTTCTCATTTACTCCTTCACTGGCTAAATTGTACAGTTTACCTTCTGCCCGTTCAATCTGCTGACTAGCATCATTTTCTAAGGTAGAATCATAAGCATCATTAACAACTGACTCACCTATCTCTATCAGATTACGCCTTACAGCAAGTTCATAAATTATCTTACCGTAATCTATAGGATTTATTACCATCATAGAAACAGTAACGAGCTTATTAAGGTACTCACTACCTCCGAGCTGCTGAAATACCTCATCTCGCTCAAGCATACTACGTAGCGTCACAGGGGTAGCAATTAGCCCCTTTTCGGTAATAACCTCAATCGCATTATAGATTTTCTGATGCAAAGGCTCAAAAAAATGGTTTGCTCGCAAGAACTCCGAAACAGAGTTTAAATAATCATGATTAATTAAAATCGCCCCTATTAACATTTGTTCTGCTTGAATATTTGAAGGCAAAACCCTAGAAAGCGGATGGTTAATACTTACTAAATCTTGAGAGATTTGCAATTTTTCGGCAATATTTGTGGCTTTATTACGAACCATTTATTATATAACTCTTATGTTTGATTCTTAATTGTCATTCCTAGCGCTCTCGATGTCATGCTAGCTACAGCAGAAATCTAGCTTAAAACCTAGATTTTCTGACTCCCTGCCATAGCTAAAATGACATATACGGAAGTAAAAACCACCTCAATGATTTAAAAATTTTTCTACCTCTAAGGCTGCCATGCAACCAGTACCAGCCGCAGTCACTGCTTGCCTAAAAATTTTATCTTGTACATCACCTGCTGCAAACACTCCTTTAATACTAGTTTCCGTTGAATTCGGTTTAGTAATAATATAGTTATCACTATCAACTTCTAATTGACCTTTAAATAAAGCAGTATTTGGCATGTGACCAATTGCTACAAATATACCATGACAATTTACTAGACTAATATCTTTTGTTAAAATATTTTCAAGTTTAGCGCCGGTAACCGATTTAGGGTTTTCAGTACCGACTACTTCAACTAACTTATGGTTCCAAATAACTGATATTTTAGGATTTTTAAATAATCTTTCTTGTAAAATCTTCTCTGCTCTAAAACTATCCCGGCGGTGAACA
>JAJZHL010000020.1 GCA_021804505.1 Pseudomonadota bacterium
TTATTTCGATGTCGTACTTAATATATTTCGGTGTGGTTGCAAGGATAATTATTTATTAATATAAATCCTGTCTTTGCAAGTCAGCTGATAACGCATAGGTTATTACGAGAAAAATTCTTCGTTGACGCAGCAATCCAGAAAACTGGATCACCACGCAGCCAGCACTGCTCAGGATGACGTATTTCAAATTGTCATAGCTCATGATGACATAATACTAGTCTAGTAGTAACCTGAATAGTTTCTTAAGCAAATTCAGAATGTTTACTAATGTTAAATTCTCTTCATATGTCTTAAGTATACTCAACCTAATTGCATAGTTGTTCGACTAATATACCGCTTCTTAGCTTGCTTTATCCACTCAAAAACAATATGTTAAAGGGGTTTTGATAAGGGAGGTTAAAGATGTCTAGTATTTTAGTAAATCCAAAAACGGTTCCATTCTTTGTAGGAGCGTTTGTTGCAGAGTTCAAGGGGATAGAATACGGTGCTAGTAAATTTGTTAAGAAATATGAAGAAAGCTTACCAGCCTGGGTAGTTAACTATGGTCCTACTATTGTAGCTGGCCTTGCGACTGCAGTTACTGCATGGTTTGTTACCAAATACCTACCCACGACAGATAGTAAAGAGCTTGCTAGTGTTGAAGAATGGGCTGCTAAGCTTACAAAGAAAGATATTACTGAGCTTGCAAGAGCTCACGATTTGAGGGTATTACCTAACCCTCATTCAATCCCTGATTTGACTGAGGGTACTAAGGCATTTGGTGCTACAGTACATAGATATGTTGTCCTTGCTAATAAGGCAGAAAATGCTAAAGATCTAGTAACAGCAATTAATAAGGAACTAGATGGAGTTGCTGTTATAGGGGGTAGCCCTGAAGATGGATTTTTCCTTAATTTTAAATTTATTGATTAAATTTTCTTCAGTTAGAGAGCTAATAGATATAATTTATTTATCTTAAAAATGCTTATTGAAATACGCTGATATATGTGCGATATTTCCTTATATACTTGTCATCACGAGTCGTGATAGTGCCTAAGGTAGATCCTCTCTTCTGGATTGGTTTGTAAGTGATGCTTACTCGCAATGACACGGTAGCTATAGTACCTTTTAATATCAACATAATGACCTTAGAAGAATTTCATAAAAAATACCATTATGCGCAATCGACGCGGATGATGCAGCAATATTTGGATGTTAAATTTGAACATCAAGACTGTCTTTTGCTGTTTAGAATGGGGGATTTTTATGAGATGTTTTTTGAAGATGCGATACTTGCAAGCAGAATTTTAGGCATTGCTCTGACCAAGAGAGGCAAGAATGGTGAAGAGGAGATTGCTATGTGCGGTGTGCCTCATCATGCACTTGAGACTTACCTAAACAAACTGATCGAAGAAAACTACAAAGTTGCCATTTGTGATCAGTTAGAAACCCCGGAAGAGGCAAAAAAGCGTGACGGGTATAAGGCGGTAGTAAAGCGGGATGTAACCCGTATCATTACTTCTGGTACCATCACCGAAGAAACTTTGATCTCAGCAAATCAGCCTAATTATCTAGCAAGTGTTGTGCTTGATAAAAGGGATGCTTCGATTTGTTATGCAGACCTTTCTACTTCAGAAATTGCAGTAATAGATATTCCTCGTCATGAAATCTTAAACGAACTAGCCCGGCTTAAGCCTAAGGAAGTGTTACTTAGCGAAAATTTAAGAGGGGAGCAGTTAGCAAACCAAATCCAAAATCAGTTACGTCTTAGGATTTCTTATCAAGTAGATAGTTTTTTTGCTACAAAAAAATGTCAAAAAATAATCTTAGATTTTTATAAAATTCAAGATATTAAGGCAATAGGGGAATTATCTTTATTGCAAATCAGTAGCATAGGGGCGGTTTTAGAGTATTTGTCGCTAACCCAAAAGCAAAATATTCCTCTATTGCCTTTGCCGAGAATGGTTAATTACCATAATTTTATGATTATTGACTCAGCCACAAGGCGGAATTTGGAAATTACCAGCAACCAACTAGGTGGCGTGAAAGGTAGCGTGCTTGGTTGCCTTGATCATACGATGACAAAGGCTGGTAGCCGCTTACTGTATCATTTTTTATCTGCACCACTAATAGATATTAAGCAAATAAATGATCGCCTAAATATAACAGAATTTTTTTATACAAATATTAAACTAGCTGAAAATATTAGGAAGCTGCTGAAAAGCACTTCAGATTTAGAGCGTAGTTTAACGCGAATTACTATGAACCGGGCTTGTGCCAAGGATTTGCTCAGCATTAAGTATACGCTAGAGGCGGCTCTTGAAATTAAAGGTGAGATGGCAAGTACCTATGGGCTAAATATCCCAGGGCATATAGAACACCTAGTAAGGCCATTATCAGGTGATAATGAACTATATTCTTTGATTGATTCAGCGGTGCGGGATGATGCGCCAAATACTATAAGTGAAGGAGGGATGATCAAACATGAATATCACCCTAAGCTACAAGAACTATATGACCTTATCGATAATGGCAAAGATCATGTTGAGAAGCTAAAAAATCAGTACCGTAACGAGACTTCGGTAGAGAATTTAAAGATATCTCATAATAATGTTATAGGTTTGTTTATTGAAGTAACTTCAAGACATGCTGATAAAATGCTGAGTAATAAGTTCATTCACAGACAGACTACCTCAAATGCTGTTCGCTATACAACTATAGAACTGCAAAAGCTAGAAAGTGATATGGTGAATAGTAGAAGCCTTGCCATTAATCTGGAACTTGAGATTTACCATAAAATATGCAGAGAGGTAATAGATAAGGCCAAATTTTTACGGTTACTCGCTAGCGCTTTGAGCCAAATAGATGTATTTTGCAATTTCGCATATATCGCCCATGAATATAGTTATGTCAGGCCTATTTTAGTAAGTGATTTAGGTTTTGAGATTACAGGAGGAAGGCATCCGGTTGTCGAGCGTAGTTTAGCAAAGGATCAAAAGGGCTTTGTAGAAAATAACTGCAGTTTATCGCAAAATAATAGAATATGGTTAATTACTGGGCCGAATATGGCTGGGAAAAGCACATTTTTAAGGCAGAACGCTATAATTGCTATACTTGCGCAAATTGGTTGTTTTGTGCCGGCTATCTCGGCTAAGATAGGAGTAGTTGATAAAATATTTAGCCGGATAGGAGCGGGTGACGATTTACAAGCCGGTCAGTCAACTTTTATGGTTGAAATGTTAGAGACTTCTGCCATTTTAGCTCAATCGACCAAGAATTCGCTAGTGATTCTAGATGAGGTTGGGAGAGGAACTTCTACTTATGATGGGGTATCGATTGCATGGGCAGTGCTTGAATATATTCACGATACATTGCAATGTAGATGCTTGTTTGCTACGCACTATCATGAGCTAACCACTATGAGCAATTTTTTGCCTGCTCTAAAAAATTATACGGTATCTATAGAGGAATTTGGTAAGGAAATATTGTTTCTACATAGCATTATAGAAGGGGCAGCGGATAAATCGTATGGAATTCATGTGGCCAGCTTAGTGGGGCTACCAAAATCTGTAATAATGAGGGCAAACGACATTTTACAGAAGCTGGAAAAGACAAGCAACAGTAAAGGTAAGACCATCTTACACAATGAATCAAATAATTTAAGCTTATTTAATCTGCCTGTGGAGTCTGAAAAAGAGAAAAAATTCAAGCTATTAGAACAAAAACTGGAATATATTGATCCCGACAATCTATCACCTAAAGAAGCGCTTGAATTGGTGTATAAGATAAAGCAGTTAATTTGACAGTCGGTAATATAGTATGGTATCCTAGCATAGAAGAATAGAGGTGCTCTATTGCCAACACGAACCGCAAAGCGATTAAAGTAGATTCACTTTCTCGGGAGGTATCAAGATGAAAATCGACTATACTACCTATTTATCGTACGCAAAAAATTTCAGACAACGCTTTTTAATCCTACATTACACAGCTCTGGATTTTCAAACATCTGTATCTTTCTTAACTACAGGAGAAGTGAGTGCACATTATTTAATTCCTACGTTAAAAAGCGTTGATCCCACTTATCCATATGAGGAACTGATTGATATAACCTGGTGAACGAAAATGAAAGAGCATGGCATTCAGGATATAGTAGGTGGGGGGAGAGAACGCAGCTAAATGACTCCAGTATTGGAATCGAAATAGTCAATATGACAACAGACACATCCTTTGAACCTTATCCTGATGCACAAATTAAAGTGGTTATAGAATTATGTTAAAATATTCTAGTGCGCTACCCTGATATAGCGCCTACTAATATTTTAGGTCACGGAGATATTGCAGTAGGAAGAAAAAAAGATCCTGGGCCTTTATTTCCCTGGTATACACTTCATCAAGCAGGTATTGGTGCTTGGCCTGATAAAGATACTGTGGGTAAGTATCTTGCAATCTTTAGTGAACAAATGCCACCGGTAGAAGATGTTATAGAAAAATTGGCCGAGTATGGATATGCTACGAATGTGGAGATAGAGGTACCTTTTATAGCCTTTCAAATGCATTTTCGCCCTAAAGATTACCAGGGAAAATTAGATGTGGAAACTGCTGCTATCGCATATGCTTTATATGATAAGTATATTCTAGGCTTATATGCAACTTAGGATGTAAGTATATTATACTTAAGTGATAGAGGTAAATGTACTAGGAAATAGCAGTATACTTGTTTTATAGATTTTACCCTATTACAATATTAGAGCATGTTTCTTATTCATGCTTAATCAAGTAGTAAAGGAGGAGAAATTATGGCTAATATAATTAGTTTAGTAGATAAGATGAAATTTGGTACCCTGTTTGTTACAGGGTATAAATTATTTGAATTTGGAGCTTATCATCTTATAAAGAAATATGGAGAAGACTTGCCAGAAAAGACAATTAAGTTAGCTTCTAGTGTTCTAGGGGGGATTGCTACTGTTGGTGCTGGTGCATGGTTTATGCCCGATTTTTACCAACATCATAGCCCAGTAAACGGGGTCATACTGACTAAACTGCTATCTCAGGATAGTTTATTACGTGATCTTCCTGTGGATACTAATGGTAAATTACTGGATGCATCGCTTGCAACAATTGCTGAAACGCTTAACGACTCACAGTTTAAAAGGGTTGTAGAAATTAAGAAACATATAGCAGTTCCTACCAAGGTTAATACCACGCAAGGCTTGATAGACATGGTTAAGGATGTTAGTGGCGCTCTAAAAGGACCTATAAAGGAGCTTAACAAGGCAGATCTGGATCTTGCGGTACTGAATAAGGCGCTGACGGATGTTGCTATAATTGGTTTAGATACACAAAACTCAAAGATTGCTCATATTGACTTTTTATTTCAAGAGTAAGTTATGTAAGTAGCTTCACGCAGTAAGGTCATACTTTACTGCGGTAGGGTATCCTTATGATCTGGCAGTTTGTGTTTTAGGATAAAGGGCATTTGTAGCAAGATAAAGACGATTGTAATAGGTATAGCGCCGAATATTTTAAATTTTATCCAAGTTGCTTCAGCGCAATATCGCCATATTATCTCATTTAATATGGCCATAAATAGGAAGAATCCTGCGGTTCTATAGCTCAAAATATTCCAGTGTTTATCCTCCAGTTGTATAAAGTGGTTCATCATATATTTCATAAAAGAATTATTCTTTATAGCACTAATTAAAAAAGCACTACCAAAAATCACATATAATATAGTAGGTTTTATTTTGATAAATACAGGATTACCGCTAATTAAAGCTATACTTGCGGATACCAAGAGAACTCCTGAAGATACTAAAGTAGAAGTAGGTATTTTTCTCTTAACAAGATAATAGATGCTAATGCAGATAATAGAGGTGATCAGCATGTATAAGGTGGCGGTTTCCATACCACCGCCATAAAAATAGCCAACAAATAAAGCTACTACTGGAGCGAATTCTGATAAAATTTTAAACATGGTTGTTTTATTCCCTTAATAACCTACTTACTTAGCTGAAGTAGGTTATTTTATAGTTTGTTATAACGAGCTTTTATTTGGATTAGAAAATTAATTATAATAATAGTGCAAACATAAAAAGTTACTTGTAACCCATTAGGTCTTGCAATATATCCAGTAGTCATATTTAATAACCTACCAGCTACACTTCTGTCTGCAACTAACCAAGAACTATCCCAAACTCTATCTGACATAACAGTAATAATTCCTGAAGAGGTCATGATACCAGCGGCTTCTGCTGCAAATCCTGCTGCAATTAGCATAAGTAGTATAGTAGATATACGCAATACATAATGTTGATTTGCAAGCTTAATCAAACCTAGATATATCACGATACCAAATATAAAACCACTTGTCATACCAATGATTACACCTAGTATATAGCTATTGCTATCGATTGTTTCAACGGAAGATATACTATATACTAAAATAATCATCTCTATCCCTTCACGTAAGATAGTAAGGGCTACAACTAATATCAGCATTACCTGATTCGTATTGCCGCTGCTAATTTTTTCTGATAACTCCCCAAGATTCCGTTTTACTTTAGCCCCATATCCTTGCATCCAAACTATGGTCCAGCTTATTAAGGCTACTGTTAGTAGAATAATGAAAGAATTAAATACTTCGTCTCCCATCCCCCCAAAGGTTACAGATATGGAGCGTGTAAAAAAAGCAAAAAAAGCAGCTAAAACTGTTCCAAGCATAAAGCCAGTAATTACATAGATCCTAGATTTTTCTATTTGTTTAGTCACGGCAAGTATTACACCAAGCAGTAACGCTATTTCTAGTGATTCTCTAAATACAACTAAAGCTATTTTAAACATTTTAAAACCAATTAATCTTGATAAACAATGATTGAACCTTGTGCCGTCTCTTGGTGGAATTCACCAAAAAAATTATACGTACCAGGCGTTAATGGAGCTAGTATAATCTTTACAGTTTCATTTGGCATTATAATTCTTTCTCTATGTAATTCAATACTCTCAAACTCTTCTGGTGTGTTGTCTTGATTTGTTACAATCAAGTAAGTTTTTTTACCACTTGGTATTCTAATAGTAGCAGGGTAAAATCTATTATCTTTAATAATAATTTCTACCTGGTATATATCATCTATACTATTTTTATCATTAATTCTACTATTAATTACAAATACGATAATTATCAATATAAAAATGATAGCCAATATGTATAATATAATGTTTTTTAGTGCCATAAAATTCTTTTATTAAAGTCCAGTTGTGCTGAACTAGCTACAATTTTAAATTGCCAATGCCCTTCAGTTAATACAGCTAACTTGAAAGTTTTATAATTGTTACACAATACACTATTAAGATCATAATAATTATAATAGCTAGAAGTGTATAGTTTTTTTGTTTCTTATTATCTTTAATGTTTTTTTGCATATTAATAATTAAAGTTAAACTACACTCCCTAGTGTCCTCCCTTGCTGCCGTTGGGATCCAGACATAAAGAATGTTATTTCAGATCCTGCAATAACATTCAGGATGACATTTACACCTCTAGTCTCACCCGACACCCTAAGTCATCCCGAACTTGTTTCAGGATCTATCTAGTTTCCTGCCTTAGCTCGAATGATATTAAAGGCAAGACATATTCACATCATAATACTACTACTATCCCAAATGGTAAATATATTTATCATTTGGTTATTATAGGTAATAAGTCAGTTTTTAATCTAAGATTATTAGTTTTATTTATAATGCACCTATAAATTTGGATGTTTTCTAAAACCCTTTGAGTATAATTTCTTGTTTCATGGAATGGAAGTAGCTCTATCCAATCAATTACTTGCCGTAAATTAGTAAATTCCCGTGGATCTCCAAATCTGGCAATCCAGGTTTTTGTCCTTTTATAACCAGCATTATAGCTAACCGTAGATAATAAATATGAATTATTAAATCTTTCCAATAACATATTTAACCGATTATTTCCAAGTTTGATATTATATTCTGGATCTTTTATAAGCTTTTCTAGGTTATATTCAGAGCGTAAATTCCGAGCGCTGTCAAGAGCTGTATCCTTAGTGATTTGCATCAGACCGCAAGCTTTTGGATTCATTGCTTGTATATCAAAGACAGATTCTTGTCTCATCACACTGTAAGTTAAGGCCTCTTCCTTAGCAGAAGCTTTAACTGCTTCTTTATAGGGGGTAGGATGTGTATAATCTATAATAGGAACATGGAACCAATTAGCAACCCATGCAACATCTGCAGCATGGTACATATTGCAATTTTTTGCTATGACGTCAGCAACGAATACTATTTTAGAGGAGTTTTCTAACCTTTTAATTGCATCTTTGGCATATAAAGCTGCAATATCTTGCCGTCCATATTGGGCTAAATGTTCAATCGCTCTTATTACCTCATTTTCTCTAACATCTTCTATGTTATTAGCTTCTATTTTAGGTTTAATTGGTAGAATTATGCTATGTTTTTCAAGTTCTATATGAGCTATTTGTCCATAGAAAGTATGTGGATATTTACTAGCTAAATTATAATGCCTATTCGCTTGTTTTGGATCGCCTAAAGCTTCATAAGTCCTAGCTAACCAATATTGCCCCTTCGACTTGTTGTAAGGCTGTTCTACTGCCTTCATAAATTCTGTAAAATGTTTTAAAGCAACAGATGGTTTGTTTAGAAACCTGAGCGCAACCCAGCCGCTAAAAAATTGTACTTCTCTTATCTCTCCTTTACTAACTGCAAAAGGTATATAGTTAATATCATAGCTGCCTGCATAGTCTTTTTTCTCAAGTAAGCCGCGTGCATAATGTGTTTGTAGTCTACACCAACGATCAAGGTGTACCGGGGTTCCTCTAACTTTCTTGAGTAAAGCAATACTTTGCGCGTCTGGAAGCACATTTTTTTTAGAATCGAGATAGTTAAACAATAAGGCAGGTGTATAATATTTTTGTGATACTTCTTGAAAGAGCTTTTCACTATCTGGAGATTTATTTATTATGGCAATTTGTGCTTTAAAGTTCTGTTTGTAGCCATTCCAGACATAATGCATGTATTTTTTGGCGTTGACAGTATCTCTTGACCATAAATACTCATCTATCTTCTGCACATGCTCTCTTTCATTTATCATTCCTTTGAAGGAACTAAGATACTGCTTTTCTTCTTGGGGCGTAAATTCGCCATAAATCCATCCGTCTTGGATAATTTTTTTCAGTTTCTGAGTATCTTTTTCTAATTTTGCACTTGCAAGGGCATAATATTTGTAACCATTGCCTGTTACCGGCTTATTTTTGCTAAACCAATCTACAATCAATTTAGGGCTAGTAGTGGGATTCAAGTATGCTTCTGCAGCTCTTGCTAATCGATCAAGCCTTGGCCAGTGAGGATTATCATGGATAAATTTTATTACTTCTGCAAAATTATTTGCTTTATATTTTTTATCTAATAATTTTTGGTATAAAGCTATTTTAACTAAAGCTTTGTCGTTTGAGCTTTTTGCAATCTCTTCACAGTTCTGCCATTCCTTTTTATCTATGCATAGCATAGTTTTTTTTACAATATCCGATGCTAATGATTGAGATATTAGTATCTCTGATACGATAAAAATCATTGACACTACTCTACGAATTCTCATAATCTACACTCGAAAATAATTTGTAGGTTAACAGAGTAATGAATAGAGCATTTATATTTCCAGGTCAAGGATCACAATTTGTTGGAATGGGAAAAGATTTTTATGATAATTTTGAGATAGCTAAAGAGACATTTCAAATTGTTGATGAAACCCTTAGCTTTAAGCTTAGCCATATAATTTTTAATGGGCCAAGTGAAGAATTAACACTGACTATTAATACCCAACCAGCTTTAATGGCGGTTTCTATGGCAATATTTAATGTCATTAAACAGCTTACAAATAAAAATATTTCTGAACTATGCTCATATGCCGCTGGGCATTCGCTCGGAGAATATACAGCTTTATGTGCAGCTTCTTCGATAGATCTTGTGGCAACAACAAAGTTATTAGCGGTTCGAGGACGTTCCATGCAAGAGGCATATCCAGTAGGGAAAGGAGCAATGGCTGCATGCATAGGTATTCCATTAGTAAAGCTAGAAGAAATAGTAAAGAATGTATCACCTATTGGCATCTGTCAGATTGCTAATGATAATATTGATGGACAATTAGTGGTGAGCGGAGAGCTAGGGGCTGTAGAAATGGTAATAGCTATAGTAAAAGATCTTGGTTTTAAAGCGATAAAATTAAATGTTAGCGCTCCGTTTCATTGCAGTTTGATGAAGCCTGCAGAAAATCAAATGGCTGATGCTTTAAACAAAACGGTAATTAATAAACCGATAATACCGGTTTTACAAAATGTTACAGCTAGACCAGCTTCAGATGCAGGAGAGATTAAGCAAAATCTAATTTTACAGGTTTGTGGTGGAGTGAGATGGAGAGAAAGTTTGATAGAGTTAGAAAAGCTAGGAGTTGAGGAAATAGTTGAGATTGGCGCTGGTAAGGTCCTTACTTCGATGATAAGAAAAACCACTCATAAATTTAATTTGGTAAATATATCGAATGTAGCAGAGCTGGAAGAGTATAAGTTCTAGGTTCTTATACAATTGCTAAATATGGGGCTAATTTTTAATTGTATAATTTATGATTTTATAGAAATGTCATAAAATCAGTATAGTCTCAAACAATAGATAGAAAATTTATATAAAAAATAACTTAGAAGTTGAAAAATAAAGAGCTTATTTAATAGCTTTTTAGGAAAATTAATAGGTTCTTCGTTAGAAGTCCTTGAAGTATGCGGCAGCGCAGTTGTCAAGGGAAAAAACTATTGTTCAGGTAAATTTTTTCATTGAATAAAAAATTTTGATAATTATTAATATCTGGAAAAATAAATTTTTCATCTTCATTTCTACAACCATATTTTTTCAAAAAATTAATAAATTTATCATTAGTATTTTTTACATTATT
>JAJZHL010000180.1 GCA_021804505.1 Pseudomonadota bacterium
AGATAATTTAGTAACATTATGCTGATCAATAAATATTTCACCTTTCGTAGGAATTATATTACCAGCTAAAAGGTTCATAAGTGTAGACTTGCCTGCCCCATTACCCCCTATTATAGTTGTAAATTGTCCATCTACTATTCTTAAATTTATATTCTTTAAAACATGGTTTTCAAGTTTTGTGCCTTTATTAAAAATAACATTTATATCCTGCAATTCTATCATTTTACTAGCCTTGTATATTTAAGCTTTTTTTAATTTGGGAAGTATCATAGTAAATGCAACTATCATTGCAGTAATTAAATTTAAATCAGAAGCTTCCAGCCCTATATCATTAGCATTTAACGCAAAGGCTATTACTATCCTATAAAGTATTGAGCCTACTATACACGCAACTAACCAAGCCATCACTTTCTTGGGATGGAGTATAGACTCACCAATTATTACCGACGCTAGGCCTACAATTACTGTACCATTACCCATAGATATGTCTGCAAAGCCTTGAGACTGAGTAAACAAGCTACCACCTAGAGCTACAATCGCATTACTCAGAGCAAGGGTAATTACTTTTAACTTTCCAACATTTATACCATATGCAGTACTAACTTTTGGGTTAATACCTATAGCTCTTACACTCAGACCAAACTCAGAGGCAAAGAACCTAGCTAAAAGTAAAATGACTAATATTATAATTATACTCGTACTAGTAATAATAGGGTTAAAGTTGAAAATCGTCGCCTTGTTAATAAGGGCAATATTGGGCTTGCCCATTACCCGTAAATTAATTGAATATAATGCTGTCATAGTTAGAATGCCAGCAAGCAAGCCTAAGATATTCCACCTAACATTAAGATAACCAGTAATACTACCTGCAAGCCCACCTGCTACAATAGCCATACTCGTTGCTAGCCAAGGATTATAATCTAAACTGATCATTATAGCCGAAACAGCTGCCCCTAAGGTAAAGGTGCCATCAACAGTAAGATCTGGAAAGTCAATGATCCTAAAAGTGAGGTAAACTCCCAAAGCAACTAGGCCATATATTAGGCCAATTTCTAAAGCACCTAAAAATTGCAACTGATTCATCACTGCACCTTCGAATTAAATTCTTGTGGAATTAAAATACCAAGGTGCTTAGCTATCTGACCATTAATCTTCAGTTCTTTGATATTAGACTGCTGAATATTAGGTTCTATTTTTTTTCCTTGCATAAAGTCAGCAATCATCTCACCCAATTGGATGCCACTTTTAAAATAATCGCAACCTACAGCCAAAAATAAACCTTTTTCTACCAAACTTGGGTCATTTGCAATTATTGGAATCTTGGCATTTAAACTTAGCTGTATTATGCTCTCTAGTGCAGAAACAACCATATTATCTTGGGGCACATAAATAATATCAACCTTACCTATTAATTTTTGAGCAGCAAGCTTAATATCGCTAGAAGAATTAATTGCAACCTTTATAATTTTGATGTCCTTAAGGTCAGCTATTCCTTCTAGCTTACTTAGCATTTTCACAGAATTAATCTCCCCCGCATTATAAATTACTCCAATAGTTTTTATGTTTGGTAAAATTTTAAGGGTAGTTTCCAACAATTCATTTATAGGGGGATTATCACTAACCCCAATTATGCTTGCACTAGAGGAAAGACCGGCAGCTTCAGGGTCAGTAACAGCTGCAAATGCTAGTATGGCTCTATTGCTTTTTGATTTAAATACGCTCTGAGCAGCGGGCGTTGCAATTGCAATCATAATATCAGGCTCAAGCGAAGCTTGGTATGTTGCAATTTGTGCGCTGTTAGCAATACTACCTTGGGAATTAGCCATCTTAATTTCAGCCTGATCGGGTAGTATTTTCTTATCTACAAGTACTTGCTTGATACCATTAACGACAGCATCTAATGCTGGATGACTTACAAATTGGTTGATGGTAATTATTTTTTTATTATTAGCTATCCCCAATTGAAAATTACCAAATATTAATATCAAAATAGTAAATAAATTTTTTAACATACTCATCCTTTATTCAATGATTTTTGTTTCACTTCCTGAGATTAATTTAGGTATTTTGATACCCATTTTCTCAGCTACTACTTTATTAAATACAATCTCATATTGCTTAGGTTTTTGGACCTTAAGAAACTTATCCCCATTCAGTATTTTTACTAAAAGTTTCCCTGCCGTCTTACCCACCTCATACTGAGTATACCCGACACAAGCTAAAAAACCTTCTCGCACAGAGTCAGGATCACTGGAAAATACTGGTATCTTGTATTGTAATGAGAGCTCTATTACTTTAGGGAGGGCGGAAAAAACTACATTATCAGAAGGTACATAGATTGCATCTACTTTGCCTATAAGGTACTTAACTGCCTCTGCTACATTATTAGTGCTAGTAGGAGTAGCTTCAATTATTGTTAATTGATTACCTATTGCATCCTTTATCAATTTAATAGTCTGAAGGGAATTAGTTTCTCCTGAATTATATAGTAGTCCTAATCTTTGAATGTTTGGTAATATAGTTTTTATAAGTTCTATTTCTTCTTTAATTGGAGGAGAATCAATTGCTCCTGTAATAATATATTCTGCTGTTGAGATGTCATGAACTAATCCTGCTTCAAC